>JAITJB010000315.1 GCA_031279155.1 Deltaproteobacteria bacterium
TAAGTTGCAGTTTAAAATAAATAAATCTTAATACTAAAATTTTACAAAACGACAACAGCCATCTGGTCGCGTCTAATGTCCACCTGGCCAATGATGGCCGAAGCCGGATCGAAAGAACGTAGAATTTCTACGGCATTGTTAGCCTCTCGGGCCGGCAAACTTACGGCTAAACCGCCAGAGGTTTGGGGATCGTAGATAATTTCTTCCTGGGCCGGCGAAAGAGAGCTTAGATCCACTCGTCCGGCGAGCTGCGTCCGGTTTCTTTGGCCGCCTGAGGTGGCTAAAAATTCTTCGGCGCACCTTAGGGCTCCCGGGAGGATGGGTAACGAGTCGTAATCAATGGTAATAGTTAAATTATCACCGGCCATCTCCGAGAGGTGCCCGGCTAAACCAAAGCCGGTTATGTCGGTGGCAGCTGACACCGAAAAATTAGATAGGTTTTCGGCAGCATAGCGGTTAAGGCGGGTCATGGAGGCGCAGGCGGCATCGTACTCGCTAGTTGAAACTTCGCCTACCCGCCTAGCCGAAAGAACTAAGCCCACCCCCAAGGCTTTGGTTAAAATGATAACTTCACCAGGGGAGGCCCCGCTATTTCGCCAGATGGAGCCGGGGTTAACGATGCCTGTTACGCAAAGGCCGTATTTGGGCTCATGGTCATAGATAGAGTGACCGCCGCAGATCGAGGCCCCGGCTTCTAAAACCTTTTCGGCCCCGCCGCGTAAAATGAGGCCCAAAACTTTCATGTCCAGGCTCTGGGGAAAGCAGACTAAATTTAAGGCGGTTAAGGGCTTTCCGCCCATGGCGTAGACGTCCGAGAGGGCGTTAGCGGCGGCCGCCTGACCGAAAATGAAGGGGTCTTCGACCATGGGCGGAAAAAAATCAGCTGTGGAAACAAAGGCCTTCCCCGGGTTAATCTGATAAACGGCGGCGTCGTCGGCGCTGTCGTAGCCAACTAGGAGGTTTTTATCGCGGGACCTCGGCAGATTAACCAGAAGCGAGGCCAAATCCGATGGGCCTATTTTGGCGCCGCAACCACCGGAGGCGCAATTGGAGAACCAGCCGGCCGGGACGGTCGGCGAATCCGGACCTATCAAAGAACACCTCATTTCTAAGTTTTTTAACGGGGAAGTCGCCCGTCGCCGGACTTGTGAGATAAGCCGGCCCGATCGAAGCTATCGAGTAGAGCCAAGGCCACTTTGCGGGAGGTCTTTAAGGCATCCCTAAAAGGGCCGATCAGAACCGGCCCTCCAGCCGCTAAATCTTTAAAGACTTCAAAGGCCCGCTCGAAATGGCTCTTATGGACGTGGTAGAGATCGTCAAGGGGTTTTAAGACGCCCTTGCGGACAAGTGATTCGTAAGCCGTCCTTCTGGCCCTAGCTTTTATGGGATCGTCTTCGGGTAAAACGAAGCTATTGGCTAGAGGTGAAAACCCAAAGTCCAGATAGGCTTTTTCCAAAAGAGCAACGTGGAGATTAGAGACTTCGTCAACTTTAGGCTCAAAGGAGCGGAGCCTAACAAATCCCCCCTCGCGGACAATGGACTTTTTAGCCGTCAAATGGGCGAAAAAGCCGTCGGCTGCAGGCGCCGGCGCGTTTGGCAAAAGCTTACTTCTAAGTTCTTCCATAGAGACGCCCGGGCTATAGGGGTTAGCCTTGTGGCGCTGATCGAGTAGGGAAAAAAGCTTTTCGCTTAGTGACTCCATTTCTTTGGCGTGGATGTAGACGTCAGATCCTAAAAAGAAAAGCTTACCCTTATCAACTAAAACGTTGGCGTCGCTTCTAGCCCGGACGGGCTCGAGATCGGCCCGGAGCATGGTTTCGGTAAATATCTCAAAGCTGCCGGGTTTTTCCCGCACGGCCAGCTCAACCCTCTGAATATGGTCGCCAGTTTCTTTGGCCCGGAAGAGTTCGGCCACTTCGGGCTTGCGGCGGCGCTTAAGGGGAGCGGCGTCTAAAACCTCGCCGCCGCCTAAGGTTAAGGCTGGCGAGGGCCTTCTTATGACAAAGCGATCGCCCTTTCGGGCGACAACGGGCTCAGTTAACCTCAATTGGGCATAGGCTTTTTGGCCGGGGGCTAGATAGTCTTTATCGATTAAAACAAGTTTAGCGGTTATCTCGCGGGCGGCTAAATGGAGCTTAACTAATCGCCCGCTTTTAACTTGAGTAGCGGTTGAAAAAAAAGATTCCGGCAAAAGCGCTAAGGTTACGTCCAGCATCATCGAGGGCGTAAGCGAGCCCGGGGTGGCTAAAACGTCGCCTCGCTTAAGATCGTCTTTGGCGAGATTTGAGATATTTAAAGCCGTTCGCTGGCCAGGATAAGCCGCCGGAACTGTTTGGGAGTGGACTTGGACCTGCCTGATTTTGGCTTCTAAGCCCGAAGGGTAGACGGCGGCTGGACCGCCGGCGGCGACCGTACCCTCCAAAAGAGAGCCGGTGACCACGGTGCCAAAACCGGTCATGGTAAAGATTCTATCGACCGGGAGCCTGAAGCGGCCTTGGATGAGTTTGGCCGTAGAACTTAAGGCGGCTTCCCTTAAGGTTGCGGCTAGTGTATCTAGGCCTTGACCGGTTAAGGCGCTGACCCTAACAATGGGGGTGGGAGGGGTAAAGGCGTCATTTAAGAGGCTTTTTAGAGAATCTTCAATTAAATCTAGCCACTCGTTATCAGGGGCTAGATCGCATTTAGTTAAGGCTACTACGGCTCTTTTGACGCCCAGTAGCCTTAAAATATGAAAATGCTCGATGGTTTGGGGCATTATGCCGTCGTCAGCCGCCACGACCAAGAGGGCTAGATCGACAGCTCCGGACCCGGCCAGCATGTGGCGAACAAAGCGCTCGTGGCCGGGTACGTCAATAATGGAGGCTCTTTCGCCGTCGCCTAAATCGAAGTGGGCAAAGCCGTTTTCAATGGTTATGCCGCGACGCTTCTCCTCGGCCAGCCGATCGGCGTCGATGCCGGTTAAAGCTAGGACCAAGCTGGTTTTACCATGATCGACATGGCCGGCAGTACCTATGACGACGTGACGTGACTTGGCCATAACCTCAAGGGCGAGTGCAAAACTTGCGGGCGACTCACTGGCGCACGGAAGAAGAGAAAAAAGTATTGGCCGCAACCGAGGCTTGGCGTTTGACGAAGGACTCTCGGTTGAGATCGTCGATGTTTAAAGCTTGATCAGATTCTGTTGGGTTAGTAGCCAGAACCGGCTCAGAACCTTTAGGCGAAACCTTTGTATGATGGGCTGGTTCGACCGGAGGGTTGAACGCGGTTTCGGGTTTTTGGTGAATTGACTTCCAGGTGTACCAGACGATGGCCACGAGGAGGATGGCCGCCAAAACACAAATGACAAAAAATAAAACCTGCATGATGGAATTCCCCTGGCGATTATCGCTTTTGAACAAAAAGGCCGGCTAAAAACTTGTCGGGACAGCCAAGTTTTTTAGGGCCTTGGCGGGAATATGTGGGAATCGAACCCACCTAGGCGGGGATTAGCCGCCAGCACTGGTTTTGAAGACCAGGGGGCACACCAGAACCCATATATTCCCGTAATCGATTTTAGAAAAAAGCAACATAACTAATGATAACAAATCCTAGCGGCTTTAGGCAAATTCTACATTTTTCTTTAGGCCAAATAAACAAGGTCAAAAAGGCAAAAGGCGGCGGCCCCGGCTTTTGGGGAACCGCCGCCTAAAAAAGTAAGGCCTGAAAATTTTAATGGGCCTTTTTCTTGTCCCCACAATAGGTGGTGTGGAGAAGTTTGTGGCTTAAGTGGCCTAAGGGTTTTTCCAAGTAGTCCTTATAGAGAGCGACCACTGAGGGGTTCTCATGGGACTTACGAATTGGGAGCTCTTTGTCGTGGAAGTAGGTGGCCGAAATGCGGGCTTTATAGGCGTCCTCAAAATCGGTCTCAACAAGGAGCTTGGGCTGACCGCCGCCGGTTACGCAGCCAACCGGGCAGGTCATGACCTCAACGAAGTGGAGATCGAGTTTGCCTTCGGCTAAAAGCTCCATGACGGGTTTGACGTTTTTAAGGCCGGTAACGACCCCGACTTTGATAGTTAAATCGCCGACTTGGATGTCAGCCGTGCGGAAGCCGTCAATGCCTCGGACAGCAGTAATGTCAACAGCCGGGATGGTTTTACCGGTAATAAGCTCATAGCCGGTACGTAGGGCCGCTTCCATAACGCCGCCGGTTACGCCAAAGATTTCAGCCGCGCCTGAGTAGTCGCCCATGGGCAGATCAAATTTTTCGTCTTTTAGAGACAAGAAATCAATGCCCGCGTCCTTAAGTAGCCAGACTAGCTCGCGAGTGGTCAAGACCACGTCGACATCGCGCTTACCGCTATCGACCATTTCCGGACGGCTGGACTCAAACTGCTTGGCCGTGCAGGGCATAATGGAGACGCTGTAGATTTTTTCGATGGGGACTTTATCGAGCTTGGCCTCGTAGGTCTTAAACAGCGCGCCTTCCATCTGCTGAGGGCTTTTACAGGTAGATAAGTGCTTGCGCAATTGGGGATAGTTGAGCTCAAGATAGCGGACCCAAGCCGGGCAGCACGAGGTAAACATGGGCAAAACGCCCTTGTTGGTGACCCGGTGAATGAGCTCGCTGCCCTCTTCCATGATGGTTACGTCAGCCGCGAAGTTGGTGTCAAAAACCCGGTCAAAGCCTAGCTTACGAAGGCCGGCGGCCAGGCGACCAGCGGCCAGTTCGCCTAAGGGGGCGCCGAAGTCTTCGGCGATGGCGGCCCTTACGGCCGGGGCGCTCTGGACCATGGTGTAGACGTTGGGATCGGCTAGGGCCCTTTTAACTTCTTGGATGTGAGAGACGTTATAGGCGGCAAAAAGGGGCTCGACTACGGTATCAGGTAGATCGCGAGCTTTGCGGACTTCTTGGTAAGCGGCGAGTCCGTGTTCGGCCACGGAGACGTAAGACTTACACTTTTGCACGCACTGGCCGCACATGACGCACTTTTCCTCGTTAACCTTTTGGGCCTGATGGGGCAAGCCCTCAATGGCGAGATTCGGACAGATCCTCGTGCACTCCTGACAGCCTGTGCAGATATTCTGGTCTATGGCGATGACGGTCATTTCAAGGATCTCCTTTCAGGGGCGCCGGCGTTGACCACGGCCAAAGCTTCGGCGGCAGCGATGTTCTTGGCCTTGCGGCTTTCCTCAACATCGTTAAGGGAAAGGGCCTTGTTGGGACAAGCACGGACGCAGGCAGGACCCTCGCTTTCGGTATAGCATAGGTCGCACTTGGAGGCCGCGACTTTGCCTTCACCAGAGCCAGGCTGGGCGACGGGTTTGCCGTTGGCGTAAAAGGGTAAAAGCGTGACCGCACCGAAGGGACAGGCCACTACACAGTCTTTACAGCCAATGCACTTGGCTTCATCGACGATGATCTGTTGGCCGACCTTGGCGATAGCTTGCTGCTTGCAGACTGCCCGGCAGGGGGAGTTCTCGCAATGCTTGCACTGGACGGGCATGCTGGCCGTGGGAATCACGGTCACGTAGAGCTTGGGGGTGACCGGCACCGTCACGGTGCCGACGGTTTTGCCGACCTTGTTGCTGCGAACGTTGTGAACTTGGAAACAGGCTAGCTCACAAGCCTTACAACCGGTGCACTTTGTGGTGTCCGTTGTCACGAACAACCCGAATTCATTGGCCATACAAAAGACTCCTATGCGGCAAGCCGCCGTCGGCGACAAGAAGCCCTGACCAAGGGACCTCCTCGAAGACTCGACCGAATAAAGCCTGCTTGTTTTCAGAAATTTGGGTGACGAACTATCTTGTATTTAGCCTTTTGAGCTGTCTCCCTTATCAAGGAAAGCAGGTAGTGAAGCTGGATGTCAAAAAAGATAACACAAGGACGGCCATCATGTCAATTATTTATTTTAACCAGTTTGGTGACAGATGTAAAATGGTCAAAAATTTTTGACATAAAATAGTGTGCTAGGAGTCAAAAAAATAGCTGCCTGATAATTTTGCCCAAAAATGCGAAAAATCGCTCTCGCCTTATAGTTTATTGACATAGCCCTAGAGCTAAGGGTTATGGTCAGGCTCTTTTAAGCCGCTTTATTAGGGTTTACCAATCTTTCCTCTTGAATAATCTAATCCACCTGACTATGATAAATGGATATTTTTCTTTACCCAAAAAAACGAATCCCTATTTTCCCCAGGGTCTTGGTCATGAGGGCTTAATTTTTCGGCCAAATGTCGCTCGCGCTTTAAGCGCCTAATGGGGCATAAAAGAGTTTTATCTAGTTTTTAGAGGTCTTTAGCCGAAATATTTATTGGCATTTCTTTATGGGTTTTTGCCCCATGATTAAGGCATGATTAAGACATGATCAAGACCTGATCAAGACCTGATCAAGACTTAAGTTTTGCTATCTTTTGTCACTAGTTCTGGATTTAGGGATCTAGAACTTATGTGGTTTTGTTAACCCCAAACACCGAAAGGAGAGTAAATGAAGAACCCTTTCTCAACTACTGGAGGAATCATCGCAGCCGGCGTGGTCATCGGACTAGGCGCTGCCATCCTCCAGAAACTCGGCAATCCAGGCAACATGGGTATCTGTGTGGCCTGCTTCGGTCGTGACGTCGTCGGCGCCGTTGGGCTCCACCGGGCCGACACGGTTCAATACGCCCGACCGGAGATCTTTGCCTTGGTTATCGGGGCTTTCGTAGCCGCTATCTCGTCGGGGGAATTTAAGCCCAGGTCAGGAGCTAGCCCGGTAGCTCGCTTTTTCCTCGGGGCGGCGGTAGCGGTAGGGGCCCTAATTTTCTTAGGTTGCCCTTGGCGAGCCCTTCTACGCTTAGCTGGCGGCGACTTAAACGCCATCGCCGGTATTTTGGGGCTGGTCGTAGGCGTAGTCATCGCCTCGCGTTTTAACAAAAACAAATTCACCTTAGGCGCGGCCAAACCCTCCAACGCCATCTTAGGGTTGGGATTTGTGCTCTTTATGGTCGCCCTTTTAATCATCCGCCTGGCCTATCCGCCCATCGCGGGAGAAGCCAAAAACGATCTGCTTTTCTATTCAATAAGTGGCCCCGGTAGCCTTCACGCCCCGCTATGGGCCTCGCTACTTATAGCCCTGGTCATTGGCTTTGTTGGTCAAAGGAGCCGCTTTTGCTCCATTGGCGCCTTTCAAGATGTGCTTCTCTTTAAGAGCTGGCACCTTTTCCTAGGGGTGGTAGCCTT
Source organism: Deltaproteobacteria bacterium (assembly GCA_031279155.1). Taxonomy (GTDB): domain Bacteria; phylum Desulfobacterota; class Desulfarculia; order Adiutricales; family Adiutricaceae; genus JAISWF01. Next base: position 7,202 of record JAITJB010000315.1, read on the forward strand.
CGTGGTCGCAGCCTTCGCCGCTAATCTCGCTTTCGGCCAATTCCATTTAGGTATCGATGGTCAGCCCATTGCCCATAAGCTCCAACTCTGGAACTTTATGGGTTTAGTTGTTGTGGGCTTGGGATCGGCCTTGGGCGGCGGTTGTCCTGGACGGCAGCTCTTTTTGGCCGGCGAGGGCGACGGAGACGCGGCCGTCTTCGTATTAGGCCTTCTGGCCGGTCTGGCCATGGCCCACAACTGGCAGTTAGCGTCAAGCCCTGCCGGCTTAGGCGCCCATGGCGCGACTGCGGGCATACTCAGCGTGGTGGTCATTTTGGTCATCGGTCTAGCCGGCCTTAAAAAGTCGCCCGCCGTCGCCTAAAGTTAGCTTAGGCTAAAAGATGAGCCGGGAAGTAGACGCTAGGGGCCTATCATGCCCTCAACCAATTGTTCTAGCATTTCATGCCCTGGCGGAAGAGCCAGGACCTGTTACCATAATCGTTGACACTCAATCAGCGGTCGAGAGCCTCAAAAGGCTACTTAGCCGCGAAAAACGCACTGTGGAGATCATAGAAACCATGGAGACAACGGTTTTCAGAATCGGCCCTAGGTGAGGCCGAACGCGGGCCGATGGTCGGCCCCAAAAGACGTTCCGGGCGATTTTATCGCTGGCTAAGGAACTTTATCATACCCCAGGGTTCAGCCATTCACCGGAAAACGAGCGGCAATTTCGTAAGCTCTTAATCCGGTTTTCCCGACGGCTAGTCTCTCGCGGCTCTTCCTCCGCTTATAGCCGTCGCCTAGCGTCTTGGCTGGATCGCTATCAAGGTGGTGGGGACGCGCCGGGTACTGGGCGCTTCTTTTCCGAGCGCCCAGTGTCCCTCCCCGCTGCAAGAAAGGAACATCATGACTGTCAGGCAAACGCAAACGACCTGCTGCTACTGCGGAGCGGGTTGTCAACTCTTATTTACCACCGACGACGAGGCCAACAAGATCCTCGATGTTCACCCTGTAAGGGGCCGAACCAACGACGACAAGGCCTGTTTGAAAGGGTGGTATGGTTGGGATTTCTTAAACGATCCGCAGATCCTGACCAAACGGCTGCGGGCCCCCATGATCCGCCGAGGCGGCAAGGGCGCCCCATTAGAGACCGTCTCCTGGAAGGAGGCCATCGATTTTGTGGCCAAAAACCTCCTTAAGGTCCGCGACAAGTGGGGTCCCGACTCCATCATGGGCGCGGCCTCGGCCAGGGGGCCGGGCAACGAGCCCAACTACCTGATGCAAAAATTCATGCGGGCTTGCGTCGGGACCAATAACATCGACCACTGCGCCCGCATCTGCCATGCGGCCTCGGTGGCCGGCTCCAGGCAGACCATCGGCGAGGGGGCGATGTCGCTCTCTATCCCTGAGATCGAGGACGCCGAGGTCATCTTTAACATCGGCTACAACGCGGCGGCCTCCCACCCCGTGGTGGCCCGCCGTATCGTCAAGGCCTCTGAGAAGGGCGCCTTTATCATCTGCGCTGACCCGCGTATCACCGAGACGGCCAGGATCTCTAATCTCCACCTGCCCCTTAAGGGCGGAACCAACCTCGCTCTGACCAACTCCATGGCTAACGTCATCATCAGCGAAGGCCTGGAAGACAAATCTTTCATCCAAGAGCACACCAAGGACTACGAGGCCTATAGGGAGATCGTCTTGGACTATCCCCCTGAGAAGGTAGGTCCGATCTGTGGTTTGGACCCGGCGGACATTAGAACCGCCGCCAGGCGCTACGCTTCTAGCAAACACTCAGTCATCCTTTGGGGGATGGGTGTTACGCAATTCTCCCAAGGGGTTGAGGTGGTTAAAAGCCTCTGCTCACTAGCTATGCTAACGGGAAACTTTGGCCGGCCTAGTACCGGAACGGGCCCGGTGCGCGGCCAAAATAACGTCCAGGGAACCTGCGACATGGGCGTCCTCCCAGACGTCTATCCGGGCTACCAGGCGGTTACCGATCCACAGATCCGGGCTAAGTTTGCCAAAGCTTGGAATGTGCCGTCGCTACCCTCGGAAGTCGGCTTACAGCTGACAAGAGTTCCGGAGCGGGTCGTCCACGAAAAGGATCCGGCCAAGAAAATCCACGCCTACTACATCTTTGGCGAAGATCCCGCCCAATCGGACCCTGATTTAGCCGAGTTAAGGGAGGCCTTGGCGGCCATTGATTTTGTGGTCGTTCAAGACATCTTCTTTAATAAGACGGCTATGTTTGCCGATGCTATTTTGCCTGCCACCTCTTGGGGCGAACACGAGGGCGTCTACACTAGTAGCGACCGTGGTTTTCAGCGCATTCGTAAAGTCCTCGAACCCGTAGGTGACATTAAAGACGATAGCGACATCATCTGCCTCATCTCCACGGCCATGGGCTATCCCATGAAATACAAAAACAGCGAGGAGATCTGGAATGAGATGATAGCGCTCTCACCGAAGTTCACTGGCGCCACCTACGAAAAAATTGAGCGTCAGGGAAGCGTTCAGTGGCCCTGCTACGACCCTGATCCCAGCGACAAGGGGACCATGTATCTCCATAAGGGCGGGCAGTTCGCTACCGCTGATGGCCGTGGTATCTTTAAAACCTCCCACTACCACCCCCCGACGGAGGTGGAAAACGAGCAATTCCCCCTGACCTTGTGTACAGTCCGCGAGGTCGGTCACTATTCGGCTAGAACCATGACCGGTAACTGCCGGGCCCTAAGGAACCTCGAAGATGAGCCGGGTTGGGTGGAAATGTCTCCGGCCGACTGTAAGGCCATTGGCGTGGCCACAGGCGATCTGGTTAGGGTGACCTCCAAGCGCGGATCGGTCATCACCAGGTGCTTAGAGACCGGCCGGGTCAGACCCGGGGCCGTCTACATGACCTATCAGTGGTGGGTTGGGGCCTGTAATGAGCTGACAATCTCGTCGCTCGACCCGACTAGCCGGACGCCGGAGTACAAGTACTGCGCGGCTAAGGTTGAAAAGATCGCTGACCAGGCCTGGGCCGAAAACGAGGTCGTCAAAATCTACGCTGACATTAAGTCGGCTATGGGCATCGCCCGGGAGGTGGAATCGAGATGAATTCCTTTGTTAGAACGAATCCTAGGCGGTGTATCGGCTGCCGGACCTGCCTGATTAGCTGCGTGGTGGCCCACTTGGGCAAGGGCTTCTTTGATTTGGAGCCTGACAGCTACAACTTCACGCCCAGGCTCTTTATGGTCAAGACGACTTCGGTTACGGCGCCCATCCACTGCCGCAACTGCGAAAATCCGGCCTGTAAGGCCGCCTGCGTCCCCAACGCCATCTCCATGGCTGATGGCCGGGTCATCGTCGATCCTAAGCGCTGCATCGGCTGCAAGAGCTGCGTCAGCGCCTGCCCCTTCGGGGCTATTGAGTTGGTTGAAACCGGTCAGCTGCAGTTTGACGGGACCCCGAGCCGGGTGGCCCTTAAATGCGACCTGTGTAGCGGGGTGGCCGATTCACCCTCCTGCGTCAAGGTCTGCCTGACTGACGCCTTGGAGCTGGTCACCGAAGACGACCTCCAGGCCGAACTGGTCGATAAACGCCGTACGGCCGTTATGTCCTCGCTTACGCCTTAAATCGCATTTAGCCCTTGTATTTTTTTCTGGCGGCCTTACTTTTTTGGTGGGGCCGCCATATTAAAGGCTGGTTTAGGTTTTTTTTGCTTCTTTTTTTAAACAGTCCTTTTAGGTAAGATTAGCTTGAGCGCTAATTTTTGGGATGGTTTTCATGAAGGCTCTCATTACCTTCGATAGCACCTCCCACGCCTTAAGTGGGGAAACGGCCCTTCAAGATAAGGGTTTAGCCGTAAGCTTAATGGGCCGCCCGGTTGAGTTGGGCGGCGATTGCGGCTTCTGCTTAAGGGTTGAATGGGAGGATTTAGATATTGCCTTAATAGTTCTTTCGGAAGCCGGTTTTATCTGGCAAGGCGCTTACCTCGATTTTAAGCATGAATTACCCCGTTACCGCCTAATTCGCCCAAGCCCAACTACTTAGGAGGGTCCATGACCGCAAGTAAACTCCAAAAATACGCCGCCGTCATATTGTGCGGCGGCCGAAGTAGCCGCATGGGTTTTGACAAGGCCCTTTTGATCCAACCAGATGGGAGGCCCTTAATCGCGGTCCTGGCCGCTGAACTATCAAAGCGCTTTGGCCTGGTAGCCTTAGCCTGCGGTAACCCCCAAAAGCTCGCCGGCGTAAGCGGCCTTGAGCCGTACCCCCTGATAGCCGACGAAAAGCCCTTTTCCGGGCCAGCCGGGGCGGTGGCTAGCGTTTTAGATTCCCTTGATGGCCGGGCCGCCTTTGTCATGGCCGGCGATATGCCCAACATCAATTGGAAGGTCATAGAACAATTGGCCGCCCTTATGGAGCAAGGGGCCAAAGCCGCCGTCCCCCGAGTAGATAATCGCTTGGAGCCTCTTTACGCCTTTTACGGGCCAGATTCTGGGCCATTTTTAAGAAAAAGCGCTAAAAGCGGCGACGGAACGCTCCGGGAGGCCTTTGGCGATATCGGGGTGAGCTTTTTGGATATCACCGGACTCGCTGACTCAACAAAAATATTTGCCAACTTAAATACCCCCGATGAGGCCGATAAGTTCGGGCTTAGAAAGCCTGATCCCTCTCCCGGATCCGATGCCATAAGCGGGGAAGCGCGAGTATCAAAAGAAGCAATAGATCGCCAGAAACTTCTTAGGGCCATACCTAAGGTCGATTTACTTCTTTTGGAAATTAGTCAATCGGGGTCCCCTTTGGCCTCATTATCCCCGGAATTTTTATTGGCTTGTGTTAGAAGCGCTTTAGATCGCCGAAGGCAAGCTATCCTTTCGGGAGAGTTAGAAAAAATAATGACCGAACCTTGGGAGCCCTTGAAAGCAGTTGAGGCCGAAGCCCTCCAAATGGAGATCTTAAGCTTAAGAGAGGTCATAAACGCCACCGGCGTTGTCATTCATACCAATCTAGGCCGTTCGGTTTTGGCCAAAGGGGCCATTAAAAACATTATTAAAATCGCTTCTTCTTATTCGACCTTGGAGTACGATCTCGCTTGCGGCCAACGAGGCGATCGCCAAAGGCACCTAGAAAAGATAGCTAGCGCCATCTTTGGTGCGCAATCAGCCATGGCCGTCAACAATAACGCCGCTGCTCTATTACTGGTAGCAGCAGCCCTTGCTTGCGGCCGGGAAATCGTCATTTCAAGGGGTCAACTGGTGGAGATTGGCGCCTCTTTTCGCTTAGGCGAGATAATGGCAGCCGGGGGCGCGATTTTGCGTGAGGTTGGCGCGACAAACCGCACGACCGTAGAAGATTATGATCGCGCCGTCTCAGCTGACCGAACGGCTCTGATTTTATATGTCCATCCGTCAAATTTTCGCTTAGTTGGCTACGGCGGAACGCCTTCCATAGCTCAGATCGCCGAAATTTCTAAAGCCCACGGCATTCCATTGGTTAGCGATCTCGGAAGCGGGGCCTTATTTGATCTCTCAAAGTGGCTCCCCGATGAGCCTAAAGTTAAGGAAAGCTTAGCTTTTGGCTGTGATTTAATCACCATGAGCGGCGATAAACTCATGGGGGCCGGTCAAGCCGGTCTCATAGCCGGGCGCCGGGATTTACTGGAAAAAATTAAGCGGCATCCTTTCGCCCGGGCTGTCCGCATAGATAAGTTAAACTTAGCCGCCCTTGAATACACCCTCAAACTGGCCTCTCGCCCCAAGGAGGCTTGTCAAGTCATCCCGACCTTGGCCATGATATCGGCTACGACCGATGAGCTCGAACAAAAAGCCGACCGGCTTTTAAAGGCTATAGGCCCGCTTGAGGGCTTTAGTTTGGAGAGCAGCCCCTCTGAGGCCCAAACCGGAGGGGGCTCGGCCCCGGACCAGCTTCTGCCCTCCAGGGCCGTGGTCGTAACCCCGCACGATGGCGAGCCAGGCGCTTTAGAGGAGGCTTTAAGGCTGGGCAATCCTCCGGTCATAGCAAGGGTATTTCGTAACCGCCTGTGGCTAGATGTCCGAACTGTTAGAGAAGAAGAAATAGAACCTCTAGCTGAGGCCCTAAGGGCGGCAATCGCTGCCGTACAAGCTAGGGCAAATGCTAGTGCCAAAGCTATCGCCAAAGACCCCATCGGCTGAAACAATAGTCGGCTGATGGTAGGCATTTTGATTTGTATAATGAGGCTTCTAGCTGGAATAAAACTAGATTTAGAGCTAGAATAGATTTGTCAGCCTTAGTCGGTCAGTTTAGGCCTTGAGGTTTTTGTTAATATTTTTTGCTTTTAAGAGAAATTTGGGTTTACGGTTATGGGATCTGTCTTGGCTAATCAAAATCGATATGGAGCTATTAAAAAACTTAGTTTTAGTGGGGGAAAAAGATCTACGACGAGCTGCCCTGGTTCAATCGGGGCCCTAGATTTGAGAGGCGCCAGATGCTAGACGCTACTGGACGCAATCTGGACTACCTCAGGCTCTCGTTAACCGATCGATGTAATCTTAGATGCGTGTACTGCATGCCCAAAGAGGGCGTGGCTTGGAAATCTCACGACGATATCCTGCGCTTTGAAGAATCGCTTCGCTTATGCCGGCTTTTATGTGAGCTCGGTATCCGCCGCATTAAGCTAACCGGAGGCGAACCACTTATTCGCCGTGGGGTGGATAATTTTATCCGGCAATTGCGTAAGATCCCCGAACTTGAGCAGGTCACCTTAACAACTAACGGGCATGTTTTGGGGGATTTTCTTGACCGCCTAGGTCAAGAGGCCGTAACTCTCATCGATGGAATAAACATCAGCTTAAACACTACCGATCCGGCGACCTACGCGGCCATGGCCCGTTTTGATGGTCTGAATTTAGCTATGAACGGGATGCGGCGGGCCATAGAGGCGGGTATTAGCGTTAAACTTAACTGCGTACCCGTTCGCGGGCTCAACGAGGGCGATTTGGTAAATCTGGCCCTAGAGGCTAAAAGCGCAGTTAAGGCCGTTAGATTTATTGAACTGATGCCCATGGGCGTAGCCGCCGGCCTTAAGGGCATCCCCATGGCCGAAATTATAGCTCTCTTTGAAAAGAACTTCGGGCCTTTGATCCGAGATGACGCCCCAATGGGTAATGGCCCGGCGGTCTATTACCGTGTCTCGGGCTTTAAGGGGAAAATTGGTTTTATAAGTTCCATGAGCGAGATCTTTTGCGCAGGTTGTAATCGTCTTCGGTTGAGCTCAGATGGCTACCTGAAGGCTTGTCTGGCTAGCGATAAGGGATCGGATCTAAAAGCTTTACTGCGATCTGGCGCTTCTGACGAAGCCCTAAAAGAGGTCATGCTGCGCTTGGTAGCCAGTAAACCCAAGGCTCACAGTTTTGTTGGATCATCGAAGCCTGAAGATGATAAGGGACCTAGTGAGGAGCGTACCTACCAGGGGCCGGAAGGCATGTACCGGATAGGCGGCTAAGAAGGCTTTAGAACATATTTTTTTAAGCGCTCCACTGTCAGCTTCAATTGTTTTTTATTGAGTAAGAATATTAAATCCATCTTTTGCGGCGAAAAAATAACCATAAGGTCCCAGATAAGATTAGGCACATGACCATCATCAGCCAAAAGGCTTTGGGCCTACTTGCGAGCGGCAGCTCCAAATTCATGCCGTAGGCCCCAACTATAAAGGTGGGGACCATCAAGATGATGGTTACGCCGGCTAAAAATTTCATGACCTTGTTGAGATTGTTGTTGATGATGTTGCCAAAGGCGTCGCCTAGGCTGCCTAAGATCTGCCCGAAGATATCGGCCATGTAGATAGCTTGTTGGTTTTCGATTAGAGCGTGATCTAAAAGATCGTCTTCCTCAGCTGTCAGCGGGAAGACTTTGTCGTCTAATAGTTTACTGATGATGGCTCGGTTGGATTTAAGGGCTACGGTGTAGTTGATTAAGGCTTTGTCGATGGTCAGTAAGGTCATTATCTGTTCGCTCTGCTGAGATTTTGATAGCGAGCTCTCAGCTTCGTCGGTAATGTCTTCCATTAGTTCTAAATGCCCGATAAAGTCAGCTGAGCTTTCAATAAAAAGCTTCATGACCATTTTAAGGATAGATATTGGTTTTGGCTTGCGGCTCCACCGGCTCACGATCCGGTGGGTTAGACCTGGTTCCGAGCAGACCGTCACCAAGAGACTCCCCTTAACCAAAACCCCCAAGGGCACGGTCGAGAAGGTGCGCTGACCGCTATCGTTTATCTGACAATGAGGCGCCCTTATGATCATCAGCACCACCTGATCTTCTTGTTCTAGGCGGGGTCGCTCCCTAAGGTCTAGTGGGTCTGATAAAAACTGAGCTGGCAGCCCATATTCCAAAGAGATCTCAGATAATTCCTCGATGTTGGGCGCTTGTAAATCTATCCATTGGGTATCCGCATTAGTCTGGCAGACGGTGAAGCCAGGATCTTGGCCGGTAAAACTGTACCTAGTTAGCATGCCGATAATTTCTCCAAAAAAAGATGGGGTAAAAAGGAGAGGCCAGATGTCAAGCTGGCGCCTGTCCTGTTCGGATGGTTAAAAAGGTTATTTCCGAGGGGTTTAATATTCTCATGGGAAAGCCGCTCCAAAGCCCTAAGCCGGGGACCACGAGGAGCTTTAAATTTTGAACTTGATAGAACCCTGAGACAAAGCCGCCATTAATTCTTTTAACAGCCGTCTTAAGGATGGGGACCATGCCCCCGTGGGTGTGCCCTGAGACCTGAAAGATTATGCGATCGTTATGTGCAGCGTTGAGCTTAGCCCGGACTGGACGGTGTTCAAGTAATATTATCGGAAGCTCTTGGGGGGCGTTCAATAAGCTCTTAGCCAGATCCGGCCCTGGTAGGCTATAGCGGTTACTTTGGGCTGTCAAATCAGTTAACCCGGCTAAGATGAAAGAGGCGCCTTTGATATTAATGATAACGTGAGAGTTATAGAGCATATCAATGCCCAAACGCCTGAAGACCGGTAGCCACTCAAGGGCCCCTGAGATGTACTCGTGGTTGCCCATGATGCCGTAAACCCCGTAGGGGGCCTTTAGCTCAGCTAATGGGGCCACGTCAGGCGCGCGATTGACGGTGGTCCCATCGACCATATCGCCTGGCAGCCAAATGATATCGGGTTTTTGGGCGTTGGTTCGGTCTACGACCTCTTGAACCCATTTTTGGTCAAAAAATTTACAGATATGCATGTCGGCTAAAATAGCCACCTTTAGGCCGTCAAGCTCTTGGGGCCAATGATTGAGAAAGACTTCGGTGTTTTTAACTTCAGGTACTTTAGCCGCCCCGTAAAGGCCAAGCCCGGAGACGAAAAGCGAAATAACGGCTAAGATGATGGCCGCCTTTAGGCCGTAGAGAGCTTTTCGGTATTTTTTCGTTCTTTTAGGCCCAAAAGCTAAAGTTATTAGCCCAACTAAATCTCTAGCCAATGCGGCCAGAAAGAGCACTAACAGTATTCCTTGAAATAGAGAGGTGCTCAAAAGAAGCCACCTAGGGGCTTCGATAGCCCCAACGCCGCCAAAAACGGCCCTCATGATGGCAAATCTGGCCGTCCCCAAAATAGCCAGCATGGTCAGGATAACCCGCGTCCGGACCTTAAGCGGTAGGGGCAGGATTAAGCGAATAAAAATATAGAGGGCGATTATGAGGCTGATGTTAGCGATCATGATTTTCTTTCAAGGTTAGTTAGTTTAAGAAGTTCAAGAAGTCAAAAAGTTTAAAGTTTAAAATGTCGAAACGCTCTAAACGCTCTAAGAAGTCTAAATTATCTAAGAAGTCGAAAATCTCAGCCCCTATAGCTCCTAAGGAGGATGTAGCTGGCCCCTAGGCCGCCGTCAATAGGTTTGGCCGTGGTGAAGGCTAAAATATGTTGCTTAACTTGCCGGTGAAGAAGAAGGTTTTCTAAGTTTCGCTTGATAACCGATACGCCATCGGGCGAGCGCAGGCCGCGACCATGGATCAACAAAAGGCAATATCGACCTAGATCTAAGCTCCTAGAGATGAATCGCCTGATGGCCTCTTCGGCCTCTTTAAGGGTCATGCCGTGGAGATCTAGGTGATCTTGGGTGGGGATTTGGCCCTGGCGCAAGCGGGCCATGGTGGAGGCTGGTAAGCCTTTAACCTGGCCCTCGACGTGTTCATCGCTGTAGGTTAAATCGAACTCGGCTCGGCCGGTCACCAGATCGGTTAAAAAATCCAAGACCTCCTGATCTTCGGCTTCCGGGCCGGGCGTTTTCCAATGGGAGGCTGGTTTGGGTTGGGTAAGGTTTCGGCCCTTACCCTGGTTAAGGGGCTGGACCCCGTCCATGGCCCTCAAGAAAAGGCTCTCATCGGTCGGTTCCTTGTATTGGTTATCCGGGGCGTTAGGGGCTTTATTTTTGGACTTAGATTGATTGGCTAAATTGGCGTAGGTAGCTTGACTGGCCCGGTTAGCTTGATTAGCTTTGGCTTTATTCTTAGCTTCCAGGGCTTCTTTGGCCCGGTTTTGTTCGATTAAGCTATCTCTTAGGGAAGCTAGGCCGGCAAAATGGTTGGCCAGCGGGCTAGCAGGCGGGGACTCAATAAAATCTCTGGCCGAAAGGCTTTTATTTTTACGGTTCTTTTTGCGGGCGTTGGCCATGGAGTCACCTTTTTGGTTAGTTAAAAAGGAGGAAGTCTTAAGGGATAAACAGAGCTTTAAAAAAATAATTGACAGACCAGGATAGTTATCTTAAAATAGCAAATTCAGCGACCAATATTGGTCGCCCTCTCTTGGATTCGGGGACGTAGTGAAGCGGTTTAACACGTCTGCCTGTCACGCAGAAGATCGCGGGTTCAAATCCCGTCGTCCCCGCCATGACTTTCTGAAAATGTATTGTATATTACCGATAAGCAAAATTTAAGTCCTATCAAAAAAAAACCCCAAAGATTGGGGCTTTTTTTTTGCTTGTTTTGTTTTTGTGGTCGCTTAATAACGGCGGGGCGAGGCCTTGGGGGTGAACATCCGGCATCTTGAGCCTGACGTTCTAAGTACGTGCACATGGGGCAGGTACCTACTTTTGAAACCCATGGCCCGGCAACCGTGGGGTGCGCTTAAATCCCAAGTTACATGGTAGTAGAGACAGCGCCGGCAATTAGGTGGGGAGGGATCCTTTATCAAGTCTGACCATGGGCCGATCTTACAGGCGAGATCTAGCCCCGAAGAGGGCGGTTCCGATTCTGACGACAGTTGCGCCTTCGCTGATGGCCACGGGAAAATCATCGCTCATGCCCATGCTCAGGCCCTTAAGGTGGGGAGCTACCTTATCTCTGAGCTCCCTTAAGGCGACAAAATGGGGGCGGGAGACTTCCGGGTCGGGATCGTAGGGCGGCATGGTCATCAAGCCTAAGACGTTTAGAGAGCTAAAGGCGCTCAGTCCATCTAAAAATGGGGAGAGTTCTAAAGGGGCCAAGCCGCCTTTGGCGTCCTCACCGGAAACATTGACCTGGACGTAGACGTCCATGGTCTTAGAGGAAGCTTTTAGCCTACTATCGAGTTCAGCGGCCAGATCTAAGCTATCTAAGGCGTGAAAGGTCCCAAAGAGGGTAGAAGCGTATTTGGCCTTGTTAGTCTGAAGGCGACCGATAAGGTGCCAGTTAAGATCATCAGGCAGAGAGGGGATTTTTTCCCTGGCTTCTTTGATGTAGCTTTCGCCAAAATCAAATTGCCCGGCTTGGCGGAAGGCTAAGATGGAGGAAACCGGGAAGGTTTTACTGACGGCTAAGAGCTTAACCTCGCCGCGCTTTCTAGAGCTTTTGGCCAAGGCTTCATCAATTTTTTCATTGATTTCAAGTAACCTCACTTTAGCCTTGGCTGGATCGGTTAGGGCTTCGGGCACGGTCAGGAGCTTTCCTGGAAATTAAAGTAAGTTGAGGGGTCAAAACCAGCCTCACTCGAGGAGATGACCCCGCTGATGGTCCAACCCTGGCTCTCGGCGGGCTTACTTAGATCGACCAGTTTTGGCCTGGTGTAAAGCTGGCGGTTGGGATCGGCCACAACTTTAACTAGCGGGGTTAAAAGGGAACGGTTATTGACCTCAATGACCACGGCCCAATGGCCAGAATTGAGCTCAACAATGGTGCCTGGCGGATAGATGCCCACTGATTGGACGAAGCGCTCCACCCATTCCGGCTGAAAGTGAGTTCCCCTCAGGCCGTAAATAAACTTTAAAGCCTCATGGGGCGGCATGCCCTTGTGGTAGACCCGATCGGAGGTTAAGGCGTCGTAGACGTCAGAAAGGCCGCAAATGGTAGCCAGCGGCGGGATCTGATCGCCTTGGAGGTGGTCAGGGTAGCCGCTACCGTCGTTGCGCTCGTGGTGGAACCTGGCCACCTGAATAACTTGATCGTTGACGTTTAAGTGCTGCTCGGTAATGATGTCAGCCGAAAGGGCGGCGTGATTGCGCATGACGGCGAATTCCTCGTCAGTGAGCTTACCGGGCTTGTTGAGGATTTTATCGGGGATGCGGATTTTACCTAGGTCGTGGAACATGGTGCCTAAGCCTAAGATTTTTAGCTCGGCGTCAGTTAGACCTAAAGTTTTACCGGTGGAAAGCGATAAGACCGAGACGTTTAGCGAGTGGGTAAAGGTATAGTCGTCGAAGTGTCTAAGCTTAATAAGGGCGGTTAAGGCGTCGCGGTTGCGGGAAACGCTTTCAACTAATTCATCGACGTTTTCTTGGACCTCGTTGACCTCAATGCGCTTGTTTAATTGACAGGCGGCCACCAAGGCCTTGGAAGTGTCTAAGGCCTTGGAGTAGGCTTTGATAGCCTTGGGGAACTCCATCTCCATAGTGACCGTAGGCTCAACGCTCTTGACAGTCTTTACGGGTTGGGAGGGTCCGCGAATAGCCGTGGAAACGACCGGCGCCGGCTTAGGCTTAGGCGTGGTTTTGGGCGGGGCGACTGATTTATCGGTATCGATAACAACCTCATCAATACCAAAATTAATCAGCTCTTCTATCTCGCTGCGCTCGGTTAAAAGGCGGCTTTTTGTCTTCCAAGGGTGATTAAACCAGGTGCGCCCAACATCAGCGACAAACATACCGACTTGAAGACTACGTGTAGAAATTTTTTTTAACATTTGAAATCGAAACTATTTCCCTAAAATCAGAGACGGAAGATGTAGTATTTTGTATTAGATTACCAGTTTAAAGCCGCCAAAACTAAGTCCGTGGGAAAATTGCTTAAGGCGCCAAGGCCCCCCAAAAAAGCGAAGAAACCCGAATTTTTTAGTTGTGATCAGGGTTTAAATTAGAGGGATTTGATCAAAACGGACTTTTGACAGTTCGATCAAACTGGCGTCAGGGAAAACGCCATACGCAATTTTAATTATAGGCTTTTTCCATCTTGAGTCAAGCCGAATAGAAATTTAAAGCGAGAGGAAAACACTAAATGATAGTCGGCAGAATTGGGATAACTGGTCTTTGTGATATCTTAGGGCAGTTTGATTTTGGGGATATCGATATGTCTTGCCAGCAATAGTTGAGTAATATATTGATTTTTAAGGTGTTATTTTGAGTTGGCAGGATTTTTTCGATCGACCGTGTCAAAGCGATCGAACTGCATGATAAAAGACCCCCGGCCCTGGGTTTGGGAGCGTAAAACCGTGGAATAGCCGAAGAGCTCAGCTAAAGGGGCCCGGGCAATGATAACCCTAAAGCCGCCGGCCTGGGCCTGCATGTCTTCGATGCGGCCCATCCTAGCTGAGAGGTAGCCGATGATGTCGCCAGTAAATTCGTCAGGGGCGGTAATCTCAATGCGGATTAAGGGCTCCATCATGACCGGGGTAGCTGAGGTCAAGGCCTGCCTTAAGGCCAAGGCGGCGGTCATGCGGATGACGGGCTCTGGCGGTAACCCCTCGCCAATTTCTAGATTTTTGAGTTTAACTTCCAGATCCGTTAAAGGATAGCCCATGACGGGTCCTGAGTTTTGGCCGTCAACTAAGGTATCGTAAGCGGCGTTAATTAGTTTTTCTGGTAGTTCAGTTTGCTTGGTAAAATCTTTAATGACCGTAAAACCGGCCCCACGAGCGGTAGGGGTTACGGCTACGGTGACTTTAGCTAAATAGAGGCTACCGGCAAATTCGCGGTCAAAGACGGCTTCGGCCTGCGAGGGTTTGGTAATGGTCTCCCGATAGACGACCTGGGTTTTACCGACCCTAGGATTTATACCAAATTCTCGGCCTAACCTCTGGACTAAGACCTCTAAGTGGAGTTCACCCATGCCAGAGATGACGGTCTGGCCGGTGTCGGGGTCGACCTTGATTTTAAAGGTCGGATCTTCTTCGGTCATTTTAGTTAGGGCGTCTAAGAGCTTTTGTTGATCCGAGGACGTCTCTGGCTCTACAGCAACCGAGATAACTGGTTCGGCGGCGGTGATAGATTCTAGTAAGATAAGGCGATCGGCTGAACAGATGGTGTCGCCGGTAACGGCCGATCTTAAGCCGACCACGCCGACCAGATCGCCGGCAATGGCCGTGGGGATTCGGTCGCGTTTGCCGGCGTTAAGCCTTAAAACCCGGCTGACCTTATCTTTTTGGCCGGTCCTGGAGTTTACGACCTCATCGCCTTCATTGAAGCGACCGCTATAGAGCCTAACAAAGCTCATCTTGCGGCCTTGTTCCATCATTTGGATTTTAAAAACTAGGCCGGCTAGAGGGGCTTTGACCTTTGATTCCACTAAAACATCTTCGCCTTGGGGGGTAGTGGCCATTATGGGCGGGAGATCGGTGGGGGCGGGCAGAAAATCGACGATGCCGTCTAAGAGCGGTTGGACGCCCTTGTTGCGTAAAGCCGCGCCTGAGAAGACCGGCGTTAGCTTAAGTGATATGGTAGCCGCCCTTATGGCTGCTTTAAGTTTTTCTTCGCTGAGCTCACTATCGTTTAGGTAATCCTCCATGATAGCGTCATCGGCTTCGGCTAAGACCTCTAAAAGTTCACGGCGGCCTTGATTGGCCTCGCTTTCGGCTTGTGGGGGGATGGGCTCATCGAGCATTTCCGCGCCCAAATTGTTATCGGGCCAGGTGTAGTACCTCTGCCTTAAGCAGTCGATGACGCCTAAAAATTCCCCGTCCGGGGCGTAGGGCCGGGTAATAATTAATGGCGTAGCCAAAAGGCGCTCGCGCATCTGATCGATAACCCGGTTCATATCAGCCCCAATGCGATCGAGCTTGTTAACGAAAACTAGCTTGGGCACCCGGTGCCTATCGGCCTGGCGCCAGACCGTCTCCGATTGGGGCTGGACCCCGCCGACGGCGCAAAAAACTCCCACGGCGCCGTCGAGCACTCTTAAGCTGCGCTCAACTTCGATGGTAAAGTCCACGTGACCAGGGGTATCGATGATGTTTATGGTCGCCCCCCGCCAGAGGCAAGAGGTGACCGCGCTCATGATGGTAATGCCCCTGGCTTGCTCCTCGGGCAAAAAGTCCATGGTCGCCTCACCGTCGTGAACCTCTCCTAGCTTGTGGGTCCGGCCAGTATAATAGAGTATTCTCTCAGTTAAGGTGGTTTTGCCGGCGTCAATGTGGGCAATGATGCCGATATTGCGCAGTATGGAGCTTTTTGGACCGGTAGTCATAAGGTATTCTTAGATCTTTAGATTTTGGGCTTTTTCTTGAACTTTTTTGGCCATGTTTTCCTTGTAGGCCAAAAGAGCCTGGGCCAATTGTGGGTCAAAGAGAGCGAGTATTTGTACAGCTAAAATGGCGGCGTTATTGGCCGCGTCCAGACCCACCGTAGCTACCGGGACGCCTGGCGGCATCTGAACCGTGGCTAGAAGGGCGTCGAGACCTTTTAGAGGCGAAGACGATATCGGCACCCCGATGACCGGTAAGGTGGTGCCGCCGGCCATGACCCCGGCTAAATGGGCCGCCCAGCCGGCGCCAGCTATGATAACTTTAAGACCCCGGTTTATGGCCGATGAAGCGTAATTTGCCGCCCGCTCAGGGGAACGGTGGGCCGAAGCCACAGTAATCTCGTAGGGGACGCCAAAGGAGGCCAGGGTTTCGGCGGCTTGGCGCATGACGGTCAGATCGCTATCTGATCCCATGACAATGCCAACTAAGGGAGTATCAGTCATCTTTGAGTCTCCTACCGGGCTTTGGTTACTTGGCTTATTACCTCAATTTTTGTTTGCGAGCTTTTGGTTGGCCTTAGGCTTGGTATTTTGACTATTTCTAGGTAACAATTTAACATTGACATCGCCAGCAACGGCAGTATAATTATTTTTCTGTCCAAAGTATAACAGAGATAAAATCGCTTTAAATCAGATTATTTTAAAGTTTGCCGTCATAGGTAAAACTTTTCTGTCAATTTGGCTCTCTAAAGCTCTAGCTCAAAACAATGGTCCGCCAACCTTTGGGGGAGGACAGATGTCAAGTACATTAGGCTTTTTTATCTCTGGTGTCAAGCGAGCGGGTAGTGGAAGTACTTGAGATTGACCAATAAACCAACTAAGGTAGCCTTTTTTTGGGAAGGCTAAGCTAACTTTTGGCGGGGTTTGGCTTATGGGATAATTGTTGACCGTAGGTCAGGAGCGTGATATTAAATTTAAACCCTGGCCAATGGACGGCAAAACGGCCAACTTAGTTCCAGAGGCTATTATAACATTGGGGTTTAGAGTCTTAAAAAGCCAACTAAGGAGCTAGTAATTTGGGAGACTTAAACTTAAATTCATTGGTCTTACAATGTTTTGACGATCTTAAAGAGGGACTAGAGGCCTGCGGCCAAAAGGAGGGCGTCTTGGTTAAGGCGGCTGAGACCATATCTAAGGCTATAGCGGCCGGTAAAACGGTTTATTTGTGCGGTAATGGCGGCAGCGCCTCAGAATGCCAGCATCTGGCAGCGGAATTTGTCGGCCGCTTTTTAATGGAGCGGCCCGGACTCCCGGCTTGGGCCCTGACCACGGATACCTCAAAACTTACAGCCATTGGTAATGATTACGGCTTCGAGCAGGTTTTTACTAGGCAAATCAAGGCAGTTGGTCGGCCTGGCGACGTGTTGTGGGGACTATCTACCAGCGGGGTCTCGCCAAACGTCATCGGCGCCCTTAGGGAAGCTAAGAGTTCGGGCCTAAAAACTATCTTTATGTGCGGTAACACCATCCATGAAGAGGGTTTAGCTGATTTGATCATAAGTACCCCGGGTAAAACCACGCCTAGGGTCCAAGAACTGCATCTGCTTTTTGGCCATATCATCTGTCAGTTGGTCGATGAGATCTTGTTCGGCGACCGAAGGCCGTAAAAATGAAAAAAAGTTTGCCATCAATAGATCGCAAGGCCGTCCGCTTAACTAGCCTCGCTAACCGCTTCTCTAAAGTAGGCTTAGATGATTTTGCCAAACCACTCGATGCCGGTTTAAAGTTTTCGGCCTTTATCGATTCGCTACCTAGTATTTTGGCCGCCAGCGATCTTAGAAAAGCCGCCCTGGCTATAGCTAAGGCCGTAAATAATGGCCGCACCGTCATGCTGGCCATGGGCGGGCACCCCATCAAAGTCGGACTCGGGCCTTTGATCATTTCCCTTTTAGAAAAAGGAGTTTTCTCCTCCATCTCAACTAATGGCTCAGTCATGGTTCACGATACCGAGGTGGCCTTAATAGGGGCCACCAGCGAAGATGTGGCTGTGGGGCTAGGGACCGGGGAATTTGGGGTAACTGGCGAAACAGGGGAGTTGATAAATAAGGCGGCGGCTAAGGCGGCTGAAACTGGCCAGGGCTTAGGCCGTAGCTTAGGGAGTATATAAAATGAGCTTAAGCCGCCTCACTTAAAGGCTAGCGTTTTGGCTGCTTGCGCCCGCTTGGATCTCCCGGCCACCGTCCACGCGGCCTTAGGCTCTGACGTCTACAATATCCACCCCGACTTTGACGGGGCGGCA
>JAITJB010000108.1 GCA_031279155.1 Deltaproteobacteria bacterium
TTCTCTTTGGTTGGATTTACGGTTTAGCCCTAAGTTTTGGCTCCGTTAGGTGGCTTATGGGGGTTATGAGCGGTTACGGCGGCTTGGGCGATTTTGGCGGCCTGGCCGTCTTACTACTCTTAACCGCTTATTTAGCCTTATTTCCAGCCATCTGGGCTCTAGTTTGCGCGCCTTTAACGACTAAAGCCCCTACAATGAACGCTAAGATCATTGTCCCCGCCCTAATGGCGGCCATCATGTGGACAGGCTTAGATTTTTGGAAAAATCTCCTCTTAACCGGTTTTAATTGGACCCCCTTGGCCGGGGGCTTAGCTGAAATTCCTCTTTTAATTGGTCCGGCCGATCTTATTGGCATTTACGGGCTGACCCTTCCCATCGCTTTGATCTCGATTTTACTGGCTTCTATTTTTACTTTTAGAGAAAATCCCAAAGCTACTTTAATAAAACTTACCTTGGCTATTTTGCTTCTAGCGGCCCAAGTTGGCTACGGGGTCTTTAGCTATAATAAGTACGAAAGCGAAGTAAATATAGCTCAAACATACCAAGTTAACGTCCTCCAACCCTCTGTGCCCCAGGACCAAAAATGGGATCCAATTTTCCGAAGAGATATTCTGAGCCGCTTTGACCAACTTATCGGGGAAGCTAAAAAAGGCGACCCCTGGCTTATCATCTGGCCAGAGACAGCCGCCCCCTTTATCTACGGCCTAGATCAGGTGGAAACCCACTGGCTAGATTCGGTCATAGCTGAGGCGAATTCAGCCGGGCATACTATGCTGGTGGGCTTAGCTACCTTTGACTACGATAGCGAGGGTAACTTCCGGCTCTTAAACCGTTCATGGCTCTTGGGCCCTAAGGGCTCCTTGGGCCGTTATGATAAGACCCACTTGGTCCCCTTCGGGGAGTATATTCCCTTAGCCGATATATTGCCCTTCTTAAAATGGCCCTTTATGCAGGGTCTCTTAGGGGCCGTAGGAACTTATAGCCCGGGACACGGTCCCACCAAGTTGGTCCACGATAATATCCCCTTTGGCGTAATGATCTGTTTTGAGTCGCTTTTTCCCTACCAGGGCCGCGATCGCGCCCTTTTGGGCGCGAGATTTCTAACCGTTACCACCAACGACGCCTGGTTTGGCCTCTCGGACGCGCCAGATCAGCACCTTACCCACTCAGTAATAAGGGCCGTTGAGACCAGGCTGCCCTTAGTCCGGGCCGCCAATAACGGCATATCGGCTCTAATTTCGCCCTCAGGCCGCATCGTAACTAAGAGCCCCCAAAACCAAATAAAGACCTACTCTTTGGCCCTGCCAATTTTACCAGAAAGTAAACTAACCCTCTTTGTCAGGGGCGGGTATTACTTAGCCCCAATTTGTGGTATATTAACTATTGCCTTAGCCCTTGTGGAGTGGGCTAAGTATTTTCGCCAAAACCGGCTCCAGGCCGCTAAAAATATAAAAAAGCGTCTTAAACCTAAAAAAGGCCGGCCAAACCAAAGCTAGAGAGCTAGGTAAGATATTCCTAGATAGTCCATGATAGTCTTAGAATAGTTAGGTCAAAACTTTCTGGCTGAAAGTCCATTAAGCTTTTTTAAGCATTGCAAGAAGCCGGCCAAAAAAAAGGGCAAAACCATAACCCTAACCCATTAGCCAAAACCCTAGGTCTGGCTATTGTTTTTAGTCAAAATTACTTAGGCGAAATTTTAAGTTAAAATTTTTCCGATCGGTCGTTCGTTTTTTTTTCTTGTTTTCTTTGGTAGTTACTCTAAAGAGCTAACACAACCTAAGAAAACAAAGGCCGAAATAATCTTGACATGGAAAAGCAATTAAACTATCTTAATACCAAGATTCGTAGGAGGGCTATCCTTCCCTAACAACATACAGGCGGAAATACTATCCTTACTTAAGTAATCGCACCCTGGCCAGTGGGCAAAAAAGGCCGGGCCGAATTATCCGATGTTTTTTTTTCAAGGAGAAACTTCATGAGAAACAAAGTCTTGATTTTGGCCGTCTTGGCCGCCGTTCTCTGCCTTCCTACGGCGGCAAGTGCTCAGATGTACGGAGAAACCCTTCACATCAGCCTTATGGGCGGCTACCTCTTTCCCAACAACCGCATTGCCCTTGAAAACGGCCCCGTGGCCGGGGTCGGTTTTGGTTACAACTTTAACAAAAATTGGGGCATTGAGGCCTTCGGTTATTTCGCCCCCAATCTCGACGATGACGGCACTCTGCGTGGCGTTAATGTCCTCAATCCCCCGACTTTTTCCAACGACGTGACTATGGCCCGCTTGAGCGCCCTGTATCACTTCGACACTGGCACCAACTTCACCCCCTACGTCTCCTTAGGCGTTGGCGGCCAGTGGATCACCCGCGATCGTCCGCAGTACGAGAACTACACCTCGGTAGCGGCCAACGCGGCCATTGGTTTTAAATAC
The DNA here is from genome assembly GCA_031279155.1 of Deltaproteobacteria bacterium. Taxonomy (GTDB): domain Bacteria; phylum Desulfobacterota; class Desulfarculia; order Adiutricales; family Adiutricaceae; genus JAISWF01. Next base: position 2,429 of record JAITJB010000108.1, read on the forward strand.
TTCTTTAATGAGGTGGTGGCCTTAAGATTTGAGGTCAATGACGCTTATGGTTTTAGGCGCCGTCAAGACGCTCGCTTCAACGCCCCCATGATCTCAGCTGGTCTGACCTTCCAGGTCGGCGCTAACCCGGCCTGCCCGGATTCCGACAAAGACGGCGTTTGCGACGCCTATGACAAGTGCCCGGGCACCCCCGCCGGCTACAAGGTCAATCCCGCCGACGGCTGCCCCATTACGGTCAGCATCCGCATGGACATCAAGTTTGACTTCGATAAGAGCATCATTAAAGATCAGTATAAGTCCGAAGTCCAGAAGGTCGCTGACTTCTTAAAGACCCATCCTGGTTCCGAGGCTTTCGTTGAGGGTCACACCGACGATCGCGGAAATGACGCCTACAACCAAGGTCTCTCCGAACGCCGGGCCAACGCCGTTCGCGATAGCTTAATCAATGACTTTGGCGTTACCTCTTCAAAGGTTACGGCCATTGGCTACGGCGAAACCAAGCCTATCGAAAGTAACGCCACTGCCGCTGGTCGGGCTGCTAACCGCCGCGTGGTTGGCGTCATCGAAGGCACGGACGTCGACAACTGAGCCTTCTAGCTCTCTAATGTCTAGTCGATCATGATACTCGAAGACCAGGGCCCTATTTAGGCCCTGGTCTTCTTTTTTAACTGAGATTTTGTAAAATGGCGCCAGTCTGGGATTTAGATCCGGTTTTAGTCGTCATCCCATGGGGCGGGCTAGCCATTCGCTACTATGGTCTTATTTTTTCCATCGTCTTTTTAGGCGGGTTTTTATTATTCTACTGGCAGACCCTGCGCGGCGGCGGGACCGTTGACCAAGCTTACGCTGTCATTTTACCGGGCTTTATTGGCCTTGTTTTAGGGGCCAGGCTGGGCCATGTTTTTTTCTATAATTTTGAATATTTTTCCCAAAATCCCGGTCAAATTATACGCATTTGGCAAGGCGGCTTAACTAGTCACGGGGCGGCTGTCGGTTTAGCTCTGGCCTTGTGGTATTATGCTCATAGACAGAAGCTTAATTTTTTAATCGTCTCAGATCGCTTCGTCTTCTCTGCCGCCTTGGGCGCCGGCCTCGTTAGGCTTGGCAATTTTTTAAATTCCGAAATAGTCGGGAAAGTTACCGACGCCTTTTGGGCCATCCGCTTTCCCCTCTATGACCAGTTGCCGCCGGAACTTACCCCGCCTAGGTACCCTAGCCAACTAGTTGAGTCGGCCATGGGTTTAAGCATCTTGGGCCTTCTAATTATGTTCGATCGCCTTTTAGGAGGTAATCGCCGGCCCAAGGGTGTTTTATCGGCGCTTTTTTTGGTACTCTACTTTACGGGGCGCTTTTTAGTTGAGTTCTTAAAAGAGCGCCAAGGACCTACTGACGATCTTTTTTTATCGCGTGGCCAACTGCTCTCCCTGCCAGCCGTGGCCATGGGCTTAATTTTAGCTTGGGTCTGTTTGAAAAGACCCACTGTTACGGCGGTCAACACTCCATCCCAAAATCCAAATGCGAACGAATCCATCAAGGGTTTTGGGAGATCTAAAAGTAAGGCTTTGGGAAAAAGGCGACGTAAGTGAAATTCATAATGCCTCATAAAATACCGTTCCTACTATGGCACGGTTTTGTTAAAGATAGCCTGAGGATATTTAAATTTCTTCCAAGACGATTAAAATTATCTTATTTTTTCGTTTTTTTCTTTCAAATCATCACGGCTATCACCGAGACCTTCACCCTCTTGGTCATCTCGCTATTTGCCATGAGCGTGGCCTCCTACGAGTCGGCCATGAACCACTTCATGATCCGGCCCTTCTTTGAGTTCTTCACCGTCATCTCAGAAAATATTACCACCCCTCGGCGCATGGTAGCTTTTACCAGCTGCTTTATGATCTCATTTGTAATTATTAAAAGCATTTTAACTATCTACACTAACCATGTAACTACAATTTTCTCTGAAAAAGTGGCCTACCACGTTGGCCGCGAAGCCATCAGGCGCTATCTTAACAAAGGCTATTATTGGCATATATCATCTGAAAGCTCAGATATTATGCATAAAATAATTAACAGATCGTCATTATCTCAATTTACCATTCTTTTACTTCAACTATACTCAAATATTATCTGCTGTGTCTTTCTTTTTACCTCGCTCTTTATCGCCCAGCCCCGGCTGACCGTGGTCGTCGTCCTTTCCTTCTCTCTAACTAGCATCTTACTGTACACCTCCATTCGTCACAGCCTAGATAGAGCCGGTCAGATCTCAAGCTCGACCTCCATTGAGGAGAGCATAACTATGACGGCCATGACCAAGGGCATCAGGGAGATCATAACCTTCCGGCAGCAAAAGATTGCCTTAAAAAAGATGATGGCCGCTGTGGAAAGGGGCCTACCGGCTAGGGCCTATTTGGCCTTTTGTCACACCATGCCAGGCTTAATTATGGAATGCGTGGGTTTTTCCACCATCGGCGGCATGGTCATCTATATGCTGGCCGCCCACGAGCCCATGGATCAAATCGTCTCCGCCGCTTCCATCCTCATGCTGACGGCCTGGCGAATATTACCTACCGTAACTAGGAGCTTAACCATTACGGTAAATCTACGGGGCATAAAAACCAGGGCTTTAATAAGTTTAGATCTCTTAGAGAACTTCACCCGGCAAGAGGTTGATGTCGTTTCCGAGCCCGACCCAAAATTTCGCTTTACCACCAATCTGGAAATGCGGGGGGTAGATTTCCGCTATCCCAACAGCAAAACCTTGGCCTTAAAGAACATTAACGCTAAGATCAAAAAAGGTCAGAGCGTGGGCTTAATCGGGCCATCCGGGGCCGGTAAGACCACTTTGGCCCTCCTTTTATCGGGCTTGGTCCCGCCGACCGGCGGATCTTTCTTTGTCGACGGACGCGAACTCAACCCGGCTACCAGGGCGGCTTACTTATCTAAGCTCGGGTACGTCCCACAAAATCCACTTTTAATGCAGGGCACCTTAGCCGATAACGTGGCCTTCAGCCGTTGGGGCCTAGGCTACGAGCGCGAACAGGTCTTAGAGGCCTGTAAGCTGGCGGCCATGGACTTTGTCATGAGTGACCCCAAGATCCTCGATATGAATTTAGGCGGCGGGGGCTCGCTTTCCGGCGGTCAGTCCCAGAGGGTGGCCATTGCCAGGGCTCTTTTTATCTCGCCTGAGGTCATAATTTTTGACGAGGCCACAAGTTCGCTCGATCAAGCCAACGAAAACATCATCCGCAATACTATTACTAGGATTCGAGGCGAAATTACCATCATCATCATTGCCCACCGCCTGACCACGGTCGAAGACTGCGATCTGATTTTTTGGATTGAAAACGGCAGCATCAAGATGATCGGAAGTCCGGCCGAAGTTTTACCTATCTACGCCGATAGCGTCTCAAAACCGGTAACGCAGCCGTCGTTATCGATCGAAACCCTCCACTAGCAAAAGTTAGCCAAAATTTTCGGCTAACTTTTTGGCTAAAACTTATAGCCTGATTTTAGCCCAGAGGACTTAAAAAAATTTTTATCAAAAAATGCCGGAATACCCAAAATGGCTGGCCCCTTAGCTCCCAATCCTGCCCCCAATAAATTGTGCTCTCCGGCTAGCCCGGCTGGTATTTTGGCTATTTTTATCTTTATTTTTGTTCAGGCCCTAGCTTCTGAGCTTTCTATTCAAGCTGCCTGGGCTTACCCAAATGACCAGGCTCCCAATCAGGCTTTTCAGAAGGCCGTCAAAAAGTTAAACATCCAACTCATCGATGATGTCAATCAAGAACCTGAAAAACCTATTAAAATTACGCCACTACAAATATCACCCATAATACCTACTATCCTATGCCTTATTCTTCTTTTTATAGTACTTAGGCCAATTTTCCGGGCCCTTTACGGGGAGCTCAAAAAGTCTAAAGCCGGCCAAAAGCTTGATTCTTCGCCGTTATTTACCGACTCCGCTTCCAAGCAAAATTTAGATACAATTCAGGCCAGCGCCGACGCTCTAGCCGAAAAGGGCTTATTTACCGAAGCCATCCACAAACTACTATTGGATACTATCGATCAAATTAAGCTCAATAAAAACCTTACTGTTACCCCATCTTTAACTAGCCGTGAAATCATTTTATTACTAAATCTCGAGGCCAAGGCCGAACAGGCCTTTCACACATTAGTTGAAAAAGTCGAGTTAACATGGTTTGGCGGCAGACCCCCGGCTAGTGACGATTACACCAAGTGCCGGGCCGTCTTCGTCGATCTGAAAAAAACCTTAAATATGGCCTCGCCTAAGGCCCGGGGGGCGGCGTGAAAAAGTACCTCTCCAGCCAGGCCATAGTGACTATTGTCATCTCATTTATCTTACTTTTGGCTCTTTCCTTTTTATTTAATAGTAATAAACAAGATTTCCTTACCTACGGTCTGGACAAATCCCCCAACTCCATGTCGACCTCGGCTATTGGCTTGGCCGGCCTATACAAGATTTTGGAAGATTCCGCCGCCGGCGCGGGCCGGGTCAATAGTCTGCCCAACTTTCAAAAGGATAGCAGTAAGACCTTATTGATAGTATCCGGTAATTATCTTAATATTCCGCCAGCCTATTACCCGGGGACGGTCTTAATCATCCTACCGAAATATATTTTCGATTCTCACGCCAAAAACCCCTCTTGGGTCGGCCAGCTTAATTTGCGACCTGGCGTCATTAATGACCAAAATTTTCAGTTTCTAGACTTAACTAATAACGATATTATCAAGGGCTTTTGGCCGAAATCTTTCTATAATTCTGTAAATCAACCCGATCCCGTGGGAACTGTGGTTAAAAACCTCGATCCTCCGGCCAATAGCCAGCCTTTTCAAGACGCCCCGATCATCCAGCTGATTAAGCCGGGCCGAATCGAGCCCCTGATATGGTCCGACGACGGCGTGTTATTTGGCCATGTTCAGACAAAATATACTCACTATTATATTTTGTCTGACCCGGACGCCGTCAATAACATGGGCCTCGGCCAAGGCCAAAACCCCCTTTTCGCCTATAATTTAATCGATTTTCTGAGATTAAAAGCCCAAACCCAAAGACCTACGCTATTTTTTGAGCCCACACTTTTATCGAGTGCCTATAATGAAAATTCTAGCCGGAGTTCAAGTTATGAGCCCCAAAACTACTTAGATAGTTTTTACGGCCCCATGCTAAAATTTCCCATGATTATCGTGACTATTTTAGCCCTAATAGCCGTCCTCATAACTATCTTAGCTTCTATCGAGCGCTTCGGCGGACCGGCCCGCGAGCCTTACGTCACCGTCTTTGGCAAAGCTAAGCTTATCAATAACGGCTCAAGGATGCTGACTACCGGCGGTCATTTTAAGGCTATAACCGATAGCTATATAGAATTTACCATTCGCCGGGCCGCCCAGATAACTAGGGCCCCCAAGGGGCTGGAGCCCAATGAGCTAAACGAATGGCTCGCCTTGCTCTCCAGAAGACTGGGCCTCTCTAAAGGGCCCGATGACTTCCTCAAGCGGTTAAGTTACCTAAGGGGGAGTTCCAGCGCTATGGCGCTGTTAACCTTAGCCAAAGACGCTCATAGTTGGAAGGAGGAGCTGGAACGTGGACCTTCAAATGATAGCCGCCATAGCCAATAGTCTGCGCGGGGAAATCGCTAAAGTCTTAGTCGGACAAAAAAAGACCATTGATCTTCTTTTAACCTCTCTTTTATCGGGCGGTCACGTCCTTTTAGAGGGGGTGCCGGGCACGGGTAAGACATTACTGGTCCAGGCCTTTGCCGCCACCATGAACCTAAAATTTGGGCGCATTCAGTTTACGCCCGA
>JAITJB010000127.1 GCA_031279155.1 Deltaproteobacteria bacterium
GAAGTAGTTATCGATGAACCAACTAAGACCCAAGAAAAGATCCTCTTAGGCTTAGCTAAAAACGCGTCTACCATGTGGCCCGGCTGGTATGTTCCTTGGGATAAGGCTTATGGCGAAGACGGGCTTTCTCTTTGGCCGCTATACCCATCGGCTGCGCCATCTGAGATCCGAGGGGTTGATCGGTATTGGTTAAGACGGGCCACCGCCTCAATCGGTCAAAACCTTATCCCTTACTTTTCCGATTTACCTGCCGACCACCAGGCCATTCAGCTCGGTTTAGCTCTTAAGTATTTTATCGATGCTATCCACGTAGCCATAGCGCCAGAGGTAGACTTTGAGCCCGGTCGATGGGTAAGATTTGACCGGCGCTTAGAGGCCATCTGGAGCCTAACAACCATACCAATAACCTTTCTTCTTTCTGAGAGTTTAAGTCGCCATAGTCAGTTTGAGGAAGCGCTCTACCGCTTTCAGCGCTATGAACCAGGTACTAGTTATTCTGACCAAGCTGGCCTATTTGGCCAGCTTGGTCAGCGTGAGCCAACTGGCCAAGTTGGCCAAGCTGAGCAAATTGGCCCTGCGGGCCAGCTTGAGCAGATTAAGCATGCTGGCCAAAGAGACCAACCTGAGAAAATTGTTCCTACGGGTCAAGGTGGGCAAAGAGGCCAAAGTGACCAACCTAAGCAGATTGGGCAGCCTAGCCAACCTGAGCAAATTGTTCCTTCGGGCCAAGCTGGGCAAACAGCCCCAACTGAACGCCATGACGAATCGATTGAGGTTAGCCCTGAACAAATATCCCCGGTAAAGGCTGGCGATGATTCTTTCGAGCTTACTTCCAAAGTGAGCGGCCTCCCTCACCCTCAAAGCCCGCCGGAGATAAGCTTAAATGACGCCATGAAGAAGGACAAGAGGTTTGAGGGGATGTTTTTACTCAACCACCCCCTTACGAGTTTTGGACACACCATGGTCGTGGATTTATATTGGCCGGGCGGCGACTTGGTGGTCGAGGTCGATGGCTTTAAATACCACTGCAATCAAAAGGCTTTTCAAAACGATCGCCACCGCGACTATCTCCACGTAATATCCGGTCGAACGGTTTTGCGCCTGACGGCTAAAGAGGTAATGGATGACGAGGGGATCTCCTTAGAGAAGATCTGGCAGGTCGTAACCTTCTTAGCCAAAAGGCAGGGGATTAGCCTTAGGGGTGAGTAAGCCCATTACGACTAAGGCGTCAAAAGATAGCTGAGGCCCCAAAAGATAAGGCTTGGCCCTCTAAGCTCTTCGCATGCCTTGCCATGATATTTCTGAAAGTGTAGGATATTATTTATGGATAATAAGATTTCACCCATTGACTACATTAAGCTTTGGAACCTATTAGCCGCTGGCCGCGAAGAATGGGCCAGTCTCTTGGTTCCTGAGTGGAGATCAGAAGATAGGAAAACCGCGCTTAAATTGGGTTTGATTACCGCTGACAAAGAAAAACCAAAAGAGGACGATCTTTTACGGCTCAGAAAGAAAAGTAAAGCCAAACAAGTTAAGGAGACGACTAGAGTTAACCCGCAAATCAAACTTAAGTTAACCGACGAAGGCTTAGCTTATTTGGGCGATCACTTAGACGCGCCCTTACCTAAGACCTCCAAGGCTTTCTTACCGGTCCTGGAGTTTATTTTGGGTAGGTTGGCCGCCAAGGGACCGGGCCGCGAGGTTTTGGCTTCTCTTCTAGGCCGCGTTCCAAGGCAGAGGCCAGAACCGCGACCAAAGCCCATTTTGAAACCTACGTCACCTGTCGAGCCCTTAACGCCTGAGATCGTCCTGGCCCGCATTCGCGCTCTTCCCCGCGCTAGCTTTATGAGCGCTGGCGGCTTAAGGCTTTGCGAGCTCAGAAAAGCCCTACCCAACTACCCTAGAAATGAGCTCGATAAGACCCTTTTGGCTATGCAGAGTGATGGTAAGATTGTTATCTACCGCTTTGACTCTCCGGCTATGATCAGGAAAGAAGATGAAGAGGCGGCCATGTATATTGCTGGCCTGGTCAGACACTACATTTATGTAACTTGCTAAAATCCGTCTCTTTTTGGGAGGATAGAATGGATAATGAGTTTTTAAAATTGGCGCTCGATGCCTTTAGGAATTCTGATTTCAGTAATGTCAGGCCTACTGACTCGGTCTGGCATCCTCCTGTATGGGACGTTGAGGAAATCAATCAAGAGGCCCGTAGGGTTATTGACAATCACGTGCTCATTGAGGCCAATAAAGCCCGCCAGCCCTTTGATATAAATAGAGCTAAGGATAAACACTTAGGTCTGCCGCTTGTAGGACCGGCTGGAGCCGGTAAGACTCACATCTTATCGTACGTAAACAAGCGGACCATGGCTGAGAAAGGTTACTTTGTATCCGTCAATGTCGAGACTCTGACCGATTTTTGGCAGACCTTAGGCAGTAGTTATCTCTCAGCCTTTGAGAAACCAGGGTTTGATTCTCGTCCGCAAAAGGTCATCGTGGCCGAAAAGATTATCAGGGCAGCCGGACTAATGGAGCCTCAAGATGTCGAGGCTTTTTTTGAGAAAGCTGACCAAAGAGCCATCTTAGATCTGGCTTTTAAGGTCAGCCAGGCCCTTTTCCAGAAAAAAATTACCCGTGGTCAGCAGCCCATTGTCAATGATTTGATCAAGGTCCTCTTTTACTTAAATGCCAACGATTCCGTTATGTACAATAACGCCATGTTGTGGCTCCAAGGTGAGATGCGCGATGATGAGGATTTTAAAGCCTTGGAATTAAAAACCCTTTACAAAGACAAAGCTGAGATTTTAAAAGCTCTCAACTGGTTGATGTCATTGGGCCAAAGCTTTACTGTCACCGCCTTCGATCAGCTTGATAATATCCTCTCACCCCATGTGTTGGGTCTTCCCGAGTCTCAAATTTTTAATTCCGAGAAGCTTAAGCTCGAGTATGACGAAGCTAAGAGGATCTTAGTTGATCTGAGCCGGAACCTAGAAATTTGGATCAATAGCGCTGTCTCAACTTTGTCTGTCTTGGCCGCGTTAGCCGATGGTTGGGAGAAAATGAGCTACCACGGCACGAAGACCTCCACGGATCGCTTCAATAGTCAAACTTTTTTACACCCCGGAATATCCGGTGAAATCGGTCGGCTTTTGGTTGAGCGAAGGCTCCAAGAGGTTTACAAGAACGTCCCCATTAGTCCGCCTTACCCGAGCTTTCCGTTTCCCTCTAAAGGGTTTGACGGGATTGTCGGATATACTCCTCGAGACGTCCTGAAAATGGTTGAGCTATTTATCAGTAAATGTCTTGAGAAAGGCCAACTCTATGAATGCCCTCTTTCTGAAATGAAATTGTCTGAAAAACAAGGAGCATCAGGGCCAGGGCCAGAGCCTGAGCCAGAGCCGGAGCCGATGCCTGAGGAAATCAAAAAGATCGACTCGCGCTTCCGTACTCTGGCTGCGGAAACCTGGCAAGTATCCAACGATGAATTTGGTCTCTATCTCTTAGCCTTAGGTGAAGCCCTCGTTAGAGGTTTTGGCCGACCCGACCATTTAGACTTAGGTGAGGATACCGCTCCAGCTAACCGCAAAGAGGACAACAATACCATCATCTTAAGATACGCCTCCGATCCGCTTGCCCCACCAGATCGCATCTTAAGAATGGCTTTCATTGACGCAGAGAAATACCAAACCTTTCAAGCTAACCTCAAGTGGGCCGTGAGCCAATCGGGTATTAACCCTAACTTAAGCTCCCGAAAGCTTGGCTTAATCCGCTTTAAGGATTTTCCCAAGGGTAAAGCTAGCCAGGATATGTTAGCTGATTGTCAGCAAAAGGGCGGCAAGTGGCTGAAACCCGGGCCAAAGGATCTGGCTATAATGGCCGCCTTGGTTACAGTTGAGGAAGAGTTTTCCAAAGGCGTTTTTGATGAGTGGCTCAGATACGTTCACCCCGCTATGCTTGTTGAGTTTTCAAAGCCATTTTTTGATTGGCTTATTACCGATGACAACGCTACAGATGGCGGCTCAAATAAGCCAGGCTCAAGTGGCCGCAACGGTGGTCATGACTCTCAAGAGAGCGGCTCCAAAGATCGCCAATCTGAAATAACCGCGCAAGGAATAGGTAAGCCGCCAGATGGCGGCAGTGGGGCAAAAATATCTGGCCAAGGAACAGGGAAACCGCCATATGGCGACAGTGGGGCTAAAAAACAATCTATTGAGCCCATGGTGATTGGCCGCTATCTAAATCGCAAAGACGAGCTCTTCACTTTAGAGCCCGAAAGACTTTTGAGGCATCTGGCCGTCTTTGGTTCCTCCGGCTCCGGCAAAACCGTATTGATAAAACGCCTGGTGGAGGAAGCCGCCATCTTGGGGGCCTCTTCGGTCGTAATCGATCTTTCTGGCGACTTAAGTTGTTTAGGTCAAAGATGGCCGTAGCCGCCACAAGGATGGCTCCCTGGCGACCATTTAAAAGCTGAAAAGTATTTTGATTCTATAGAGACCGTTGTCTGGACGCCAGGCATAACTAGCGGCAATCCTCTTGACTTGGCCCCAATCCCGGATCTGACTTTATCAAAAGATGATCCCGATCTTTTTAAGTTCCAGAAGAGTTCGGCTAGGGCAAGTCTCATGGACATCTTAAAGGTGAGATCTACAGATACAAGAGTTGAAGCCATCTTATCCTGGGCTTTAGATAAACTGGCCGCATCCAACGACCGCAGGCTAACGATTCTTTCTGAGATACTCTTAGATTTGCCCAATTATGAAAACGGGGAAGAGATCTTCGACGGGGCTAACGCGATGGCCGAGAAATTAGGCGCCAAACTAAAAGCCGCCATAATAACCGACGAAAATCTAAAAAAAGATAATCACACCGATATCTCGAGTCTATTTAAGCCAAAAAGAAAAAAAGCAAGAATAAGCGTCATTTACGCCAAGGAGTTGGGTTCGACGACGGAGCAGGAAATCTTCATTGGTAACCTGATTATGGAGATTTTCAGTTGGCTTTCAAGAAATCCTGGTCCGGGCGGTTTAGCTGGCCTGTTGGTCATTGACGAGGCCAAGGATTTAGCCCCGTCTAGAGAATCTACCTCCGCTAAAGCTCCCATTGTTAGGTATGCCAGTCAGGCCCGCAAGTACGGCTATGGTCTGATAATAGCGTCCCAGATGTTTAAAAGTATAGATCACAACATTGTGGGCAACTGCGATTCCCTCTTTGTGGGCCGCCAGGGCTCCGGGTCTGCAGCTACGGCAGCTGAAGAAATGCTTGGGATCAAAAATAAAATAGCTAATCTGGAACCGACCAATTACGCCGTCAAGGTCAACTCGGTGGTGCCCAATAAGGTCAACTGGATGAAGTCAGCCATGTGCTTGAGCCATCACCCAAGCAAAGCTCCCGATCGCGACAAGATCCTAGAGATGGCCTATAAGTCAAGGGAGTTTGTTTAGGTGTAACCACTCATGAGGGGGTTAAATGGCGCTTCGTCACCCCTCTCTCTATGTCTTGGCAATAGGGTCAAGGGGCAGAAAATCAAAAAGCTATTGTGCACCCACCAGAAGCAGAATTTCGCTGTGCTTCGCCTCTGGTGGGTTCCCTGTAGTTGTCCCAATTTCTTCAATAGCTACGTTTAGGTTAACCTTTCCATTTTTTTCTCTGTCTATCTTAAAAAAAAGCCCCGCAGCTGCCAGGTAACTGCGGGGCTTTGGCCGTCTCCCCGAATTGACGATCTCTAAGGCCGGCTCTGATCGAACAGGGGGAGTTATCAGGCGACTCTAGGGTCATGGCTCCTAGAGATCGACAAGGGGCGCATTAATTGAGCCTGACCGGTCAGGCCGAGACACCCTCCAGGGCGCCGTCGCTTGACCCCTTGGCCGCCCTAGGATCGAGGATCTCAGGGCGAACTTTTTTGAGAAATTTAATGCAGAACATGACCACAATCGACTCGATGATCATGACCGGAAAGTTACCAATTATGACCTGAACAGCTACCAACTTAAACTGCTCACCTGTGAGATAAAGAGATAGGGCGACTAAAACGGCTGAAAGAAATACTGGAAGCCCGCCGCCTAGAAAACCGGCCAACGGGGCTATGCCTATCATTGAGCTATTGACCAGAGGGCGGAGGGCAATACCCACGAGAACGGCCGGGGCGGCCATGTTGAAGGTGTTTAAGCCTAAGGTGGTTAGCCCGCCAAAGTTAAACAAAAGCCCTTGTAGCAGTAAGCCCATAAAGATAATGGGAAATGACGCCCAACCCATGATGGTGCCTATCAGGCCGTTTAAGACCAGGTGGGCTGAGCTAGGTCCGACGGGAACGTGGATTAACGAGGCCACGAAAAATACGGCTGATAGGATAGAAGCCCGGGGGATGTCCTCGGAACGGAGGGATTTAAGTCCAATGGTCAGCCCAATAACGGTGAGGGCGGCCCCGCCAGCTAGAACGGGGGCTGACATTAAACCTTCGGAAATATGCATTTTTTCTTCCTTATCAGCCTAATGGCAAATAAAAAGATGGTTAAAAGTAACGGCTAAGATCGAGTCTTTCTTTTTCTGTTCGATCGAGTCGATAGCCAGAAAGAAAAACCAAAAATCCCGACAAACCAGCCCAAGCCTCCGACGATCTCGCGAACGCCCGGGGTCTTGTCGCCCTCACTTAGGGTTAGCATTTTCATGAGGGGGCCTATCTGGGCTGAAATTTCCTCTCTAACTATTTTGCGGATAACAAGAGGGCTAAGGCCCGATTCCGTTAAATCAGTAGCCGTCGGCTCAGCGGGGACGGAGGCGATCCCCGCAGTTGCCGGCGACTTGGCCTGGCCAACCGGTTCGGGGTCCAGTGGCGCGCCTAAAAGGGTTAGGGGAGGTAAATCTTCGGATCGAAGGGTAAACTCGGCCCGGTGTCCTTGGCCAGCTTCAACCGAAAAGATCAAATCAGTTGACGTATTGGGCCGCGAAAAGCACACCCCGCCTTGATCGTCGGTTGCCGCAGAATCTAAGAGCTGACCATCAGGAGAATGAATGGATACCTGCCCGCCTCTGACCGGACTTTTGCGGGTAAAGTAACTGTCAGTACAGATCCTATCGCCCTCGCCCCATGCGAAGATGAAGACAGAATGGGCAAGAGCAGCCGTAGAAAAGAGAGCCGAGCTTATAACCATAGCAAATAAGACTAAAAGAATCATAAGCGCGCCTAGCCGGGCTTTGGCCCGGATAGGCGCTATGGAATGTAAGTTAATCACTTTTTAACTGCGGGCTTAAATTCGTGAAAGTAGATCCATAAAACAGCTCCGAGCTCAACGTCCTTTTGGGCGCCGTCTTGGGGCAATTTATAGTCGGCGGTATTAAGAGCGGCAAAACCCCACCAACCGGGAGCCGTAGGTGAGAAGTGGAAGAGCCCGTTTTCGTCGGTGAGGACGACTTGAGTGATCATGGTTTCATAAGGGGCAACGCCTGCTAAGGTCGGGCCAGGGTACCACTCTATTTCTACTTCGCCGCTATTTACGGCTTTTCCATCCAAAAGAACTCTACCAGTGAAGACGTTACCAGCGTATTGGCCGCCGGGCTTAGCTAGGGGCACGATTTCCGTCTTAAGCCCTAAGGGCTCATTCCAGCCCTCGTCGTCGCCATAAGCGTCAACGTAAGCCTTGGTGTAATGGATGATAAAGCAGTCTTCTTCGGGCTCCCAATAGGGCTGAGGCTCCATAACAAAGGAGTACAAGCCCGGGCGAGCGATCTTATAGGGAAGACTCCAAGTGGTAAAGCCATCTTGCTTAACTTCTTTAATAGAAGCTAAGACGTCAGTGGGGCCGTCAGCGGTAAAAACCTGAAGGCTCTTGGGTTTAACAAGGTTCATGCCATTGTTCTCAAAGGGATGCCAGAACTTTAGCTCTACCGTTAGATCAGAATTGGCCGTCTCCATAACCGTGGGGGCCGAAGGGATGACCATGCCAAAGTGAGCGATGGCCGGGGCGGCTAGCCACAGGAAGGCTAAAATGGTTGCGGCAACCAGGGAGCCAAGAGGAATGTTTAATCGCGGGGACATTTTTTAAACCTTTTTTAGTTACCTAGTAAGGAAAAAAGAAAAAAGCTATCTTGACCTTGAAAAATAAGGGTCAAGATAGCCTTCGTGGCTTTTTATATTTTAGAGCTAAGCGAAAGCGAAAAAATTTAGCTATTTTGGGGGTTTAATTTCGGATAAAACTAGAGGTGGCCCGTGCTTCTGCCGGACCTGACTGTCTCCCTGGCAGTCTTAATGTGAAATTATAATGCCATTAAACGCGTCACCTGTCAAGAAGATTTTCCTTAGGTTTTTGCTTGAGATGATCATAGAATAAAAAGGCGGCAGTTATTGTTAGCACTCAAAGACGAAATCCTGGGGGTTAGATTGTCTTAAAAGCCGTCTATAAGATAGCCAGGGCAAATCGACCCACCTCAGAAAAACAAAGCGAGGGCAATGGAGCATTTAAAGGGCGCGGCGGGCCGGCCTCTTTAGGGTTCAAGAACGGCGCAAATTGTTGGAGATATTGTTTCGCCTCTACGGGCTCCAATTTAGATGATGTATTTTGGCCCTGGCAAATGTTTTTTTAGAGATGTTTTATACTTAAGGTTGCTAATGGCAATCCCCCAGCGGCCTGGCCGCTGCATATTTTCCTGATATGGAAATAGAATTTCAGAAATGCTATGAAAGAAAGAATTGGCGGCAAGTAGCCTAACAGGCCTGTAGGCGCTTGAGGCCCTAGAGGCCCTTCGGGCTCTAAAGTCCCTTGGGCTCTAAAAAGCCGCAGTCTGGGAGGGGGGAAGGGTGGAGAGCTGGAGAGCTGGAGAGTGTCCTATTACCCACCGCAAATTCCGTATACAAACGGAACGTTAGACCAAAGTTCCTGCAATTAAAAACTTGAAAAATTTAAATTATGGTATAAAATATGAGTATAGAAACATTTGAAGGCTTAGAAAATGCAATAAAAAAATAAAATATTCTCGAAAAATATAAACTCGAAAAGATCGGAATTTTTGGTTCTTTTGCACGAGGTGAAATAGGAAACGATATAGATTTTTATATATAGTTTGACATAAACGATTATAAAAACTTAATTTCATTAAAAAATGATCTTGAAAGGATAACCCAAAAATCAGCAGATATAATGATAAAAAATTATAATAACCCGATAATTTTGCATAGGGCACTAGGATATGAAATATGTTAGTCGACATAAAAAAT
Source organism: Deltaproteobacteria bacterium (assembly GCA_031279155.1). Classification (GTDB taxonomy): domain Bacteria; phylum Desulfobacterota; class Desulfarculia; order Adiutricales; family Adiutricaceae; genus JAISWF01. The sequence continues at coordinate 9,209 of JAITJB010000127.1, forward strand.
GATTTATTTTATTCACCTCTATGAGTGGCATCAGCTTCTTTTGAATTGGGTTGCGACAAATACAAGCGGCGGCGACAAGCCGTTTTTGCCGGAACCTTACACATGGAAAACCTATGGCGAAATGAATATCGGTTTTTGGAAAAAGCACCAGACCACTAATTATGACGAGACAGTGGCTCTGTTGGGGAGCAGCCACGCGGAAGTCATGGCATTGATTGAAGCCTTGAGTGACGAGGAACTCTTTGAGAAGAAGCATTTCCCGTGGGCATTAACGACCAATATTGGCAGCTACTGCATTTCAGCCGCGCCGAGCCACTACGATTGGGCGATAAAGAAAATCAAGCAATGGAGCAAAGGGGAGAAAGAGAGGAAGCGTTGATGAACATAGGATTACAAAA
>JAITJB010000140.1 GCA_031279155.1 Deltaproteobacteria bacterium
CTTCTGGCGGCAGAGAGCTCAAGGTCGTTTTGTAAATTCCATAAGATAGCCTCTTCCGGAGTTATAAGGCCCTCAATGTGATCTAGCCTTACAAAGCCCGCAAGCCGCCACCTGTGTCCCTCTGGCCCTGGCCAGCTGGTATAGCCAACTGGCGCCAAGCCCTCGCGGGGGTTTTCCTCGCGCCGAACGATGCCGCAGACAGGCTTAAAAGGTTCATCTGGAAAAAACATTTCATTAAGTAATTTAGGCGGCAGCCCGGCTTTTTCTAAATCATTTGAGACGCTTCTAAGGCCATCAAAAGTCAATCTGACCAGATCGTGGCGGCTAAACTCCAAAGCTAACCTCGTTTGCTAACCTCTTGTTAACCTCTTTGTTAACCGCTTGGCTAACCTTTTGGCTAAACTCTTAGGAACATTTTCGCCCAATCCCCTACTTTGGGTGGGGGCCCATTATCTGAGCCCCCTTTGGCTGGAACGACAATAAGGACTATCAAATTACTAGTTGCGGCCCTTTATCCAGGTCGGATCTGTCTTGGAGTTCTCCTGGTACTCCCTTTGAGCCTGGACCATTAAGTCAAAGAAACCAGTTTCCTTGGGGCCAGTTAGGGTGATGACCGGTTTTACCGGCTCACCTGTTAGGTTTATATCACCGGAAACCAGCTCTAAAACGGTTTCGGTGGCGCCGTAGACGGCGTCTGGCTTAATTTTAAATATCCTAGCTTTGGTCCTTAGTATGGACCGCGTAATTCTCTCTAAACTCCCCTGATTGGAGACCGTTGTGGCCGCAACTAAGACCTCGTATTCGGGGTTAGTGCGCCTACGCCGATAAGTAATCAGACTTCCTCTAGAATCCAAGGTGTGTCCGCTAGCTGAAAATGGACAGCTGTCGGCCATGGGAAGACCGCCAACCACCACTTCCCGATATTCTGAACCCACTGGCGAGGGGGCAAAAACCAGATCGTCGCGCAAGGGTCTTCCGTCTAAGGTCAGCCAACCAAATTCTTGGCAGCCGTAGAGATCGTGGAGCTTCCAGCCGTATTTTTCAGCTACTGGTAAGAATTCTAAATCTAATGTAGTACCAGCGCAGAAGACCGTCAGATCTCTAGGCAGCAGATCGGCGTAACCTAAGCGCTCGCTATCGATAACCGTGGCCCGCAAAAACCTCGATTCGCCAAAGAGGATATCCGGGCGATTGGTAACTAAGGAAAGAATCAAAGCGTCGCGGCTAGATCTCTTGGGAAACGACCACGTAAGCCCGTATTTACGCAAGGCTGCGGCCGGAAAGACGTTAACCAAGGGGGCGTAGGAGATGACGGCCTTGGCGCCCGGCTTTACGCCCGCCATCTGAAGGGCCCGGTGGGTGGCTAGGATGCGGCTATCGATCTCCTGGTGGGTTACGCCCACGACATTTTGAAATGAGGATGAGCCGGTGGTAAAGGTCACGTAAGCCAAATTTAAGGGCACGTGGACTTCTTCGATGACGTGGGCCGCCGTGGGGCCGTAAATGCCCTTTTCGGGTAAATCCCGCCTGACCATTTCATCAATGGTCGGCATGACGCCGAAGTAGTCTACCATGGTGGCCAAATCTTCCATTCGGCTGTCCATAGAAATATTGGTATAGCCCACGTAGGAAGACTTGTTTTGGTTTATAGTCTCAGACGGCTCGATGGACCCCTTATCTAAGCTCAGACCAAGATTTTTATCAAAAGCTTCAACTTCAGCTAAAGCCGGATCAATTTTTCCTATGGGCATAATGTTACCTCTACCCTTATGTTGACCCGCCTTTTGTCCGGCTGTGACGGCCTTTTTGACCCTTGTTTGGAGAACCTTTTAGCTCATCACAAAGTAGCCGGACTCAGGCGAGAATGGTTAATAATTAGGCGCTCAGGTATTTGTCGGCAACAGAGGCGAACTCCTGGTTCATCACTTCCATAACCTTTTTACGCATAACCCGGCCCCCGCGCTCGAAGCCTAAGATGCCCCTGGCCCATGGGCCGGTGGGCTGACCGTCTTTTTTAAGCTTTCTAACCTCGGAAACGTGCTTAGTTACGACTTGACCGATTGAGTTTATGTCGTCAATTAGCTCTTCCACCCCGCCTAAGGCCTCAAAGAACTGCGGGCCAGCGGCGAAAACCGGGTTACTCTTAGCTAAGTTTTCTAAGAACTCCTGATCCAATTTGGTGATGCGAGCTACCGATGATATGGGCATGACGTGGATCATGGTGCCGAACTGAGGGCCTAATGACAAAATGTGATCGGCCTGAAGGCCGTGACACAAAAAGGCCCCGGAGATTGCCCGTCCGACTACGATAGCCACGATGGGATGCCCAAGTAAGCGAGCTTCGGCTAAGGCCAACTGATAAGACCCGGTGGCGTTATTCATGCCGAAGATCTCTTCTTGTTTGCCCGGGCCGTTTCCCGGGGTATCGACGATGAGCACTATCGGCCTTAAAGTGTCTTTGCCGCGATCGGCCTCGATAGTATGGTAGACGGCCTTGGCCATTTTATAGGCCTCTTCCATCCCGATGATGCCGGCGTAGACGACCGGAAAATTGGGATTACAGACCATGGCGTCGTTAGCGATGACGGTAACGGTCTCGCCGTTTAACTTAGCCGTCCCGATGACGGCCCCGGGCCCAAAATCGGGATCTTCGATCTTTAAGGTCCCGACCTCGTTTTCGACGAATGTGTCTTTATCGATGATCAAATCAATAGCCGCCCGCCCCTGACCTAACAAGGTTTCCATAGTCACACCTCCTCATTGGCGGCCATAAATTTTAGCCGCCTAGCTACGCTTAGAAAGTCGGAAGTAGAGAGATCTACTAAGGACTCGGGATTGTCGTTACCCGCGTACTTCCAGACATCTTTGGAATCCTTAGGCTTAAGGGTAATAGAAAGCCTAACTTTATTAAGCTGATTTTCTACTAACCTAAGTGAGCCGATGCGGCGGTGGGCGTTGATTTCATCTTGAGAAAGAGAGAGAACTTCAGAGAGTTTTTGCCTAAAACTTCCGATAGAGTCCTCGACTAAGTAGTTGGCGTCGCCTAAGATGTACTTGTGTTTGCCGCCGGTGGTCCGGTAGACCAAGGACCTATCGGAGGAGTCAAACTCATCTTTACCCATCTCCTGCTCGATGACCTCAGGGCCGGTCAGGCCCAAGCGGCCAAACGGGCTCATGATGCTGACGTCGGTTTGGGCGGCCACAAAGCCCATGCCGCCAAAGCAGCCGACCTTAGATCCGATAACGGCGATAACCGGCACCTTGCCGCGGCACTTTTGGATCTGATCGACCACCTCAGCGTGAGCCAGTAAGCCGGCGTTGGACTCGTGGAGCCTAACGCCTCCGGTCTCAAAGCTTATGACCGCCACCGGGCCCCGGTTATCGGGGAGGCTCGGGTTATCTTTTTTCATCTTCTCATAGCTATCTAAGGCCAATTTTAAGGTAGCCACCATCTTGGCCCCGTGGACCTCGCCGACCGCGCCGCCAATGAAGCGGCCCTCTTGGGAGGCGATAAAGACGGCCCTTTTGGCTATAAGGCCCACGCCGGTGACGATGCCGTCATCAAACTCCACCGCCTCACCTAAGAGAGGCAGGTGCGGGCTTTGGAGGCGATCCATGGGACCGGCCAGCTCGGTGAAGCTGCCCTCGTCGACCAGGCCTATGGCCCGCTGCCGAGCGTTGGCGTCCAAAAAACTATCTGTCTGTAAATCGACCCAGGTTTTCATAGCTCTCCTCCTTTCCTAGGCTTTCATGGCGGCCAATTCCGCCAGGGCTTGACGCAACCTGATGGAGACGACCTCCGGGGTTGCGTTGTTGTCGTTGATTTCAACGCTTATATTGCCTAAGTTACTCTCATCGATGAACCGGCCCAGGACCTTTTCCCAGACCTGGTCGTAACCGACCACCGGGGTGACCACCTGAAACTTGGCTTTACCGGCCAGATCCTTTTTTTCTATGATCACTTCCATATCGCCTGAACCCACCACGCCGTAGTGGAGGCTTTCCTTTATCGGCATGGGTTGCTCAGCTTTGAACTCAAAATTGAGCTTTAAAAGTTGTTTAGCCATTTTTATCTCCCTATACTCACCAATTGTGGAACTTACCCGGTGGATCGTAGAGACCCCCCGATATCTCGACTAAGTCTTTGACGTTTTTGGCGGCCAGAAGCGACCGATTGGCCTTGGCCCTATCGATGCCAAGATCTTCGGGGGTCTGGATGACGCCCTTCTTCCTGAGTTGACCGGTAACCTTGGGATCGGCTTCCAGGCCGATTTTGGTGTAGCCGGCCACGCCCCGGATGGCGTCTTCGCGCTCCTTAAGGCTTTCGCACATGTGCATGGAGGCGATACCTTCCTCCGTAATGATATGGGTAATGTCATCGGCGTAGACCATGATGGGCGGCAGCTCTAAATTAGCTTTTTTAGCTAACTTTTCGGCATCGAGCTCATCGACGAAGGCCGGGGCCATCTTCTCTAAGAAGGTCTCCGCCATCTGGACCACTAAGCGCTTACCACGGCGCTGATTGCCCAAGAAGGACTTCTGGGCTGTAAACTCATCGCCGCACCTCATCCAAGCCTCGGTTATATGGCGCCGTCCCTTAGAATCGCAGCCCATGTTGGGGGCCCCGCCAAAACCGGCCACGCGGGTGGCCGTAGCCGTGGTGGAATTACCATAGCGGTCGATCTGGAGCGTCCCCCCGATAAACATGTCGATGGCGTAGTGGCCGGCCGTCTGACAATAAGCCCGGTTGGAGCGCATGGTCCCATCGGGACCTATAAAAAAGATATCGGGCCGAGCCTGGCAATACTTTTGCATGCCCAATTCCCCGCCAAAGGAGTGGATGGACTCGACCCAACCGTCTTCAATGGCTGGAATCAAGGTTGGGTGGGGATTTAAGACAAAGTGTTTGCAGATTTTCCCTTTTAAGCCCAGCTCTTTGCCGTAAGTGGGTAACAATAGCTCAATGGCGGCCGTGTAGAATCCGATACCATGGTTTAGGCGCTGGACATTGTATTTAGCGTAAATGCCCTTCAAAGCGATCATGGCCATGAGGATCTGGGCGTCGGTGATTAAGGCCGGGTCCCTGGTAAAGAGCGGCTCTAAGTAGAAGGGTTTTGGCGATTCGATGACAAAGTCCACCCAATCGCCGGGAATGTCCACGCGCTTGATCTTATTGTCAACGCCGTCATAGAGCTTATTGACCTGGGCGATGACGATGCCGTTAGAAAACTTAGTGGCCTCAATCTGGATGGGGGTGTCTTCGGTGTTAAAGCCGGTATAGAGGTTACCGAAGCGGTCGCCCTCGTAGGCGCAGACCATACAGACCTTAGGCGTTAAATCGGTAAAGTAGCGGGCAAAGAGCTCCAGATAGGTGTGGATGGCCCCCAACTGGACTTTACCCTGGTCGATAAATTCGGCGATCTTGCCGCCCATGGGGCCGCTATAGGCAAAATCGAGCTTTTTAGCTATACCTTTTTCGAAAACCTCCAAAAAGACCGGCAAAGCCAGGGCGCTTTGAACCATGTGCAGATCGTAGACTTTCTCCTTATTGACTTTACTTAGACATTCAGCCAAAAAGTCAGCCTGTTTTTGGTTGTTACCTTCCAGATTGACCTTCTCGCCCGGGCGAATGACTGTCTCCAAGAGTTTAACCACATCAGATGCGGCCACCTCCTTGCCCGTCTTGACTAGAGGCTTGGCGGCGTTGATCCTCTCAAGGTAATCGGTCCGCCGTGTATCCCATTTTTTTCCGTTCATCTCTTACTCCTTTTAAATCATACAATATTCAGACAAAACGAATCTCACCAGTATTAAAAGTAACAATTTGGTCATTAGTGGTCTTAGCCACCAGGGCCCCGCTTTGGTCTAAGTCGATGGCCAGGAGGGGCAGGCCATTATCGACCACTATCTCGCGCCCTAAGGTGAGGTTATCTTTGAGCCAGGCCCTTCTTACCTCTGTAAAACCCTCAAGCTCCCATTTTTCAAACCAGTATTTAATTCTATAAGCTAGGGAAAAGGTAAGCTTAGTGCGGCTTAGGTTAAAATTTCCCGAAAGCATGCCAAGTGAAGTTGCCGTATCTCTTAGAGAAATTGGAAAATCCCGGCATCTTTGGCTTAAATTTATGCCTATGCCCAAAACCAGAGCCTTTTGAGGGCTTTTAGGAGCCGTTTCCACCAAGAGCCCGGCGCATTTTTTGCCCCCACCTAAAAGATCGTTTGGCCACTTTATGCCCAAATCAAGATCGCAAGCTTCTTTGATGGCCTCTTTGACGGCTACGGCTAAAACTAGCGTAGATTGCGGCATTTGAGCCCAAGTGACCTTAGAAAACCAGACAAAACTTAACCAAAGTCCTAAATTAGAGGGCGACTCCCAAATGATCTTGTGACGGCAGCGCCCGGCCGACTGACTATCGGCCACAACGATTAGGGGTTTATGATGGCCACTATCTATCAGCCTTAAGGCTTCTAAGTTAGTGGAGTCTACTTGTGTGCTATGAAATATGGGCCATATTTGGCCGTTTCCCACTTCCAAATTAGCTGGAAAGGCTTCTCGCTGGGCGAGAACCCTTTGAGCCTGGCCATTAGCCGGGCTATAAACCCGGCTATCTGCCCGGCTATCAAGCCGACCATCAAGCCGGCCATCAGCCCGGCTATCAAGCCGGCCAGCAGCCGGGCTATGAACCAACTCTCTTTTCATCCGCCCAATAGTCCGATGGTGGCAATCATGACGCCGGTAGCGATAGCCGTGGTTATGACCCCGCAGATCTGGGTGCCCATGGCTACCGGGAGAATCATGCAGTAGGGATTTTCAGACATAGCCACTTTTTGAGCTATCTTAGCCGTGGTCGGCATGCACGAGACAGCAGCTACGCCCAAGACCGGGTTAAACTTGCGCTTGGTTATAAAATAAAAGATCCAGGCGCCCAAGATGCCGCCCACACCGGAGACGGTCAGAGCGATAATACCTAAGATAACTAAAATTACGATTTTAGAATTTAATAGTACGCTTGCGTCGCACAAGACTCCCAACAGTAGCCCCATAAAGAAGGTGGCCCCGTAGAGGATGGTCGTTTCCAAGAGCTTTTGGAGGGGCTCGATTTCGGCTTCCTTAATGGCCACGCCCACGAAAAAGCTCATTATTAAAGGCGCGGCTACCGGGAGAAGGAGGCACAAGACCGAGCACAGTAAAATGGTCACCATAAACTTGGTCTTTTTAGAGGCCTGAGGCACCTCAAAATCCACGTCCAAGCCCCGGTATTTTTTGGGTACCAAAAGCTTAATTAAGAACGGATAGCCAACGTAGGTTAGGCTCAGGTAGAGGTAGGCGATAATAGCTATGGGTACGAACAGATCCTTAGCTAAGACCAGGGAAGCGAAGAGAACCATTGGGCCGTCAGCCCCCCCGATGATGGCAACCGATATGGCCTCACCGGGCAGTAAGCCCATATATGAACCGACTATCAAGGTGACAAAAGTACCAAGTTCGCCGAAAAGAGCCAAAATCATACAAGTCCAAGGCCTTGAGAGGATAAACGAGATCTCGCTCATAACCCCAATGCCCATAAAGACTAGACAAGCAACTAAGGCGTTGGAAAAACTTAAGGTATAAATGGGCTGCAGGAAGTTAACCTGCATGATGTCAACTAAGGGCCCGTGATCGGAGACCAAGGGGTCTAATATGATGTTGCCGATGACCCCGCCGTCTAAGAACAAGACGCCAGCGTTAATGGTTATCATGCCGATACCCATGGGCACCATGATTAACGGCTCTAAAGTACGCTTAAAACCATAATACGCTAAAACAATACCGAAAATGATCAGACCGATCCTAAAAAATGCTACTAACGGTGTCTGAGCAAATAAACTCGAAATACCAGGGAAGATTTGAGCTAGTAATTCCATTATCTCTACACCCAATCCCTTTACTTTGATTCTGACTTAGATTCTAATTTTGATACAACAGAGTTAACGCCTATTACTATCGCAATAACAAGTAAGGAGATAACTGCGGTTAAACCATAGCATAAAGCAGTGTAAGTGATGATATGCATTTTAAATCCTCTTTTATTGGCATTATTATCATTATCCCGTGAGCACAAAAAAACCCCATGAAGCCAAAGGGCGCTCCCTGGGGTTGATAACTATGGATAAAAATTTATAAAGCGTACGATTTTAAATTTCGTACATATAAATAAATACCAAAAACAACTTACTAGAACATAAATTAAAGGATCCATAAGAAATCCGCTTTAATTTATGCCTATCACAATATCAAAAAATCACTTAGGCTGATTTTTATAACTCACAAGTTCACAAACTCACAAATACTAAATCAAACTATAAATTCTGACTATAATTTCACAGATGCATGATACCCATGCCGGCCCGCTCGTGGTTGGTCAGGGCCGAAAAAGCGCTGTCACCGTAGGTGGTCACAGCCAACCAGTGACTGTCGGCCACGATGGCCACCTTGGTTAGAATATTGTTAGAAACGCTCGTCTTGGGCATCATCGACTGAAAAGCTTCTAAGCTCGCGTGCAGAACGCTGTGGACCTGGTTGGGCATTTTTTTGATGACCCCGCCGGCCACGGCGGCATTGATGACGCTTTTAGAATAGGTGGCGTTAAGTTTTTGGGCTTCGCCAGCAATATATGTTAAAGCCACCCTAAAACCATACTTCGCCGCAACTTCCTTTATATAACGCTCTTCTTCGTCATTACTCATCGAAAGCAACATAGCAATTTTGCCAATTCTGGTAGTGGAATCTATTGAAATCATACGTCTTCCTTTAACTGGAAATTAAAACATACATGAAATTGACAAAAACAAGCTAAATGATAGTTAGTTTAGTTTTCAAAAAAATAAGCCAGGGGCAACAACCTCCCACGAGCTTACAATATTAATATAGATAGCAATATAAACATAGAAAGCAAACTGGCCAGGCCCCTTTTGAAGAAGCCCAGACATACATTTGCTTTTTTTAGTCATAACATAAATTAAAGGATACACAATAATATTCGCTTTAACTTATGCCTTCACAAAAATCTAAAACATCACGTTGGCGTATTTATAATACACATCTAGCTAGTTAGCCAGTTCACAAAGAATATGCCCACATTAGCATATTCGGGGCTATTGTCTGAAGCCTGAGCCCCTAGAAGCCTAAATTTTTAGGCCTGAGTCCCTAGAAAGGCCTGGCTTCTAGAAACCAAAGTCGATTTTAATCTACCCGCCTCCCAGCTCTCCGACTTGGGCAGCTGGGCTAAAAGGGGTCAGTCCGTATAACCCAGTTTTTAGCATTGTAAAGTCAAAGGCAAATTGTTGTCAACAGTTTTTTTTGGCCTAAAAGTCAAATCCCTATATTTTTTTCCCTTGGGCTCACATCATAGATCACAAAATATTTTCTAGTCAACCTATAATCTTTGTATTTTTATTCTAAGACCTTTTTGGCTTTTTTTCCCGCAGCTTACCTCGAGGCTTTGCTGCGACAGTTTGCCGTGACGCCTTACTAAGTTAAATGGGGAGCCCGGCCAATAAGTTAAAAGCCAAATTTAAAAACAGCCTAACTATAAAGCCAGGCTTAAAAAAATCCTGGTCAAGACGTTTGATAACAAATTAGCCGAGAAATATCGTTGCAAAATAAACGATAAGTAAGTAACATCACCTTAGAGGCCCTTAAGACATCTAGCCTACTGCTGTTTAATGCGGCCTCATAATCCCTTCACCACCTGTCTAGCCAATATGGCCAGCCGCGTTTTCAAAAAGTTTGGGCCTTATGAAAACTAAGCCATTTGACCGCCATTATTTTTGGAGCTATTTAGACAAGATTCTTGAGTGTCCAGTGGGCCCACAACCCTCTAGCACCCAAGTAAATGATATCTTAGTTGACCCCGGAACTCTAGCCCATCTGGCCATGGTCATTGAGGTCAGCACCTCGCCTAAACCTGGTTTGGTCTGCCCCGATAACCAAGGGGCCCACCAGGATATGGATTACCAGTTGTTTTTAACTAGCGCCAACTCTCTTAAGCCCTATCTCATGAACTGCTATCTTATCGGTCAAAATTTGGCCACTTTAGATCCTCCTTCCGTCTTTAAGGCCTTGAAAACGGCTGGAAAGGAGGCCGACCAGACCATGCTAACGGCCACCTCAGGGGTTAACACCCACAAAGGGGCTATTTTTACCCTAGGCATTTTGGTTGGGGCTTCGGGCATACTAGCTGCCAATAACCAACCCATAACCCCTAAAACAATCTGCCAGACCGCCGCCCTTATGGTCGAGGGGATAGTCGATAAAGAGCTCATTAAATTGAGGCAAGCCGTACCAAATCGGCCCCTTTCGGCTGGCGAAAAATTATTTTTAATGCACGGCACTATGGGCATTCGGAAGGAAGCCCAAGACGGCTTCCCAACGGCCTTAAGGGCCTTTGAAAGCCTTAGATATCTAAAGAGCATTGGCATAAGCTTAGAGACGGCTTTACCCCAAATTTTTTTGGGCATCTTAGTTGAAGCCGACGACTCTAATCTCATATGGCGGGGCGGGGTTAAAGGTCTAAAAACGGCCAAGCAAGAAGCCATCAAAGCCTTAAAGTTAGGCGGCATGCTGACAGCCGAGGGCCGTTATGTTATCGATAGCATGGTTGATAAGTTTGTTGTCCTAAACCTAAGCCCTGGTGGTTCAGCCGACTTACTGGCCGCCGCCATTTTTTTCCTCTTGATAGACCGTATCGAGCAACTCTGCGATCCCGACCTCAAACGCCTTTTGGGCCAAAAAACAAAAGGCCATAATGAGCAAAGGCCATTATTAAACTAAACCAAAAATCTCATCCCCAAACAAAAACCCCACAACGAAGGCGTGGGGTTTTTGTTTGGGTGTTTTTCGTTTGGAGATGTTTCTAAAGATGTCGCCTAGGGACACAGTCGCCACAAATGACGTTAACTAGCTGAAATTATTTAACTTTTAAAATTTGGACGATTTTGCCCTGCTTTAGAAGCGTCAAGAAGCGCCTTTTTTCTCTTCGCAATTATTATTGGGGCTTTCGTCAAGCGCCCACGCCCGCGTTTTAAAGTCCCAAACCTCCCCTTTGAGGGTCGGATCCATAAACGGAGCTAAAAAAGCGGTCAAATACCCATACACTTCTCCGAAACTCGGCTTCGCGTCTATCCGGTTCAACTTTTCAAAGGCATGTTCCACATCCTCGCGGCGCTTCGTAAATACCTCGAAAGTACCAATCGAGAGGTTTTCCTTCTTCCATATCTTGCACAATTCAGACCTTTGAATTCTCAGGCAATGGGCGAGCGCGTAAAGATCAACCAAGTCTTTCGCCCGCCGGCATATTTTATCCGAGGAAACCGCGTTGATTTTATCGCTTATGACGCTGTTGGGCGTGACGCCCGGGAAGGCGTGATTTTCGAATTGATATATCCGGCTTTCTACCACCGGCCCCATATTAACGTCAATCAACAGTTTCTTTTTCCCATTGGCGTCAAAGACTATGAAACCCGCCGATTTATTTTCGCCGTATTCGCGTTTGGCGACGGCCGTCAGCTCAAACCCGGCGAGGGCGCGGTTAAGCGTCTCCTTTAAGCGTTCCATCGAGGGTAGTTTTGCGTCTACCCAATTTATGTCAATGTCTTTTGTTTCCCGCGTGAAATCATCGAAGTGATTCTCCTGGAAAATCAGTTTCGTAATCATTGCCCCCTTATACACGATAGGCGCTCCGACGCTTACGATCGCGCCCATGACCTCGTACATTAGCTTTTCGCTTTCCGTGAATCTATCCATAGTTGTAAAACTCCACCGCCCAATCCTTTATGGCTTCAAATCGGTCGGCATACTGCGGATCAATTATCAGTCCGTCAAAACTGCAGCCGTTGTCATGGTAGTAATCGGATAGTCCCTGGGCCAGGGACGACTCGTCAATAATGTCGAAGTCTCGGAGCATATCGTTGACCGTTTGGTTTAGCGATGTGCAGCGCAATCCGTCGATTTCCACGATGTCAAGGGAATCAAAATTGTCGATTAAAAAATAATTGATGTTTTCATATGGCCCAAGCTCGGTAACATAAGCGTCGATTTTAGTCTCTCTGACGTAACCAATGAACCAGCCGAGTAATTCCAGCGCGGAGGTATGGCTTAAAACCAGATCCAAGCCGCTTAAGACGTCGACGACCCACTCATGGTGCGACGTGTAATCGCTGCTATCTTTAATGCGCATAATCCGAATCTCCCGTCTTTATCGGGGCAAACACCCCACATTTGTTCATTTTATCATTTAAAGCGCATTTTTTCCAGCGCCATGCCGTAACCCCGCATTACA
>JAITJB010000162.1 GCA_031279155.1 Deltaproteobacteria bacterium
AAAGAGGGCTGATAGATGAATTTTACCCTCCGTTTTGCGGAAAAAAACCGTGACCAAACAGGGCGTATCAGATCCATGGGGATCGCGCAAATTGTCCCAAAGGCTAATATAGGCGTGGCGGGAATCATTGGCCAAAGAGAGATCTTTAATGGCTTCCAAAAGTAAATCGCAATTAAAGTACTGCCTCATTCGATTGCCGTAGGTGTAAGGCAAACCCCCATAAATTTCTTTATTTATGAGCTCGTTTTTATACTCCTCCAAGGCGCTCTCAGAGAGGTTTAAGAGCTTAAACTCCTCTGGCTCAAGCTTTGAGGGCTCGTGAATGACCACTTTGAGATTTAATATTTCCAGCCGCTCTTTTAGGTTCCGAAATTTTACTCTTTTACCGAAGCGGGCGATGGTTGATAAGAGCTCTTTCCAGGCTTCGGGGATAGTCTTGGCAATAATAGTCTGCCCAAATATATCCGAGGGATAAGTGTTGATCTCAGGCTTTGGTAGCTCAATGGCTAGAGGTCTTTCGGCTATGGAAACTTTCGGCGAATAAGTTGATAAAAAGTTAGCAACATTTTCTTTGACTTTATCTAAAGGCACTTTGGACCAATCGTAGATCTTAGGAATCGCCTTAAAGTCATTTGGTTTTAATAAGCCATCCATAATGTAGTCTGAGCCGTCGCCGCGAATGATAATGGTTTCAAGCTCCTCGCGGCGCCCGTCGCCGAAGATGAAAAATTGCTTTCGGCCAGTTAACTTTACCTTCCCGGCAAAGAAATTTTTTAAGTGCTCAGCTCCGCCGGAAAAATCCTTACCCATCAAAATCAAAGAATCGATCTGAGGGTTATGGTGGAGGTTACGGAGCATGATGCTTAAGCCGCCCCCGTAGAGACCGCCTATCAGGGCCAGGGGGCTTTTGGGCGCAAGAAAATCTGGGCTAGTATCTCGTAGCGACTTTAGGACCATATCGACCGGAAGCCATAGGGTACAGATGGCCACGGCGCCGGCCTTATTTAAGACCCTAAGGTTTTTAGCCTCAATGGCCAGCTTAAGTTCCATGAAAAATCTCTTGTAAATTTACGATTATTGGCAAACCAGCGCCCAAGAAACCCAAAGAGGGCAAAGAAGCCGAAGGAAACCAAAGAAGACAAAGATGACAAAGAAGCCAAAGAAGCCAAAGAAGCCCCAAGAAGACAAAGAATAAGAGCTAACCTCAGGCCCAAAGCCTCGCCCCCCCCTCTCAACCTCAGGACCAAAGCTCCGTCCGCCCCTCAACCTGAGGCCAAAAGCCTCTCTGAGGTGACGCCCACTAAGGCCCCGGCGATCTTTGTGACCGAAGGGTCACTTAATGAGATCTGGCGATAGACCTCAAAGCTACTTTCGGCTTTCTCCTGCCACCTGCGATCGCGATCGGAATCGACCGACTGATAGGAGAGCTCAAAGAAGACTTTACTAATTCCGGCTCCCTTAAGGCGCTCAATACAGCGTATACAAGGCGATAGCGTGGTATAGACCGTAGAGCCTATTAGAAGATCTTGGAGGCCAAGCCGCTCGGCTAGCTTAATGGCGTTTTCTTCGGCATGTAAACTCTGACAGGCCTCTAACTTCAGACAATCAGGGACTTGAGCCGCCCGGCGGGCGCAGAAGATCCGGCCATCAAGGCTTCGGTCCGTACAGTGGGGTTCACCTGGCGGGGCGCCATTATAGCCAGTAACTAGTATCCGGTTGTCTTTGGTGATAACGCAGCCCACCGGTCTTGACGAGCAGGTTGAGCGGGTACTAACCACCTTGGCGATGGCCAAGAAGTATTCGTCCCAATTGGGCCGACTTATCAGCCGTCCAGTTAGAAGATCGGGTAGCTTAAACCCGCTCTCATCAGACCCGCCTTTTGGACAGTCAGCGTTTTGGGGAGTCATCCTCAGCCCTGGCCCCGGGGGCCGCCAACGTTAGTGAAAGCCGAATTAAAATCCCTATAGAGCCGTTTGTTGTCGCTTGTTCTGTGCCACTTTTTTATGACGTTCGCCGGCACGCTACCGCCTTCTAAGATGACCACGTGATCCCAAGGGTTGTGACCGGGGATGGGATAGGCGTAATAGGGGTATTGTTCGGGGAGATCTTCGGCCAAGACCACGACCGGCTTCTTCCATTCCAAACGACCGACAAAGAGGCGGTGCATGCCGTCGTTAATGACGTTAACCATCTCCCCGGTGGCCTCAGGAATGGATTCGATTATGGGGGGCAGTAAATCTATGGGTTCGCTTGAGGCGTCGGTCCAGATGGTTAGATATCCCTCGAGGGCCAGAGCGTCATAACCTAGGCGGGCTAATTCCCAATTTAAGCACTGAATTTTTAATAAATTGTCCGTTAAAACGTAGCGCTGAGCTGGTCTAAACCGACTGAAGTCGCTCTGACCCAAGGTTAAAGTAGCTTTAGCGTAGGGTTTGGCTTCTCGGTCTTTGAGCATAACTACGTTTCTTAGGCGCTCCAAAAGCTCGGTTGCCGGATGGCTCTCAACGCGGGTTACAGTGAAAGGGGCAAAAGTCATATAGTCTCCGGGGTGTAGAGTGTTTTTCCTAGCTATCTGGGAAAAAAGGTAGCCAGGCGTTTATATTTCAACAAGATAATGGAAAAAATGCTTTCCCTTTTTTCCTGTATTATAACGCTTCTTAGTCTTTATGACCAGATAGTCTTAGCCCCCAAAAACTAAAAGGCTAGATTCAAGTTGGGCTTGCCATAACCATCGGAGGCCGTGATATAATTGGTCAGAAAGCAATTTTCCCCCTCAAAAATACTAGCCCATTTAGGCCGGAGAGGTAAATATTTGACTGACATCAATAGCAAAATACGCTTATACAACGGTCTAGCCATGCCCCGGTTGGGCTTAGGAACATGGGGTCTTTCTGGAAGAGATCTGGAGTTAGCCGCTCAAACCGCCTTAGAGGTTGGTTACCGCCACTTCGATACCGCAGCTGCCTACGAAAACGAGACGACCTTAGGTCAGGCGCTTAATTCATCTGGCCTTAAGCGGGAAGAGCTCTTTGTGGTCTCGAAAATTTGGAACTCCGATCAAGGGGAGGGTCTTACTGAGCGGGCTTACGACGACATCTTAAGCCGCTTGGGCTTAGATAAGCTTGATTTATGCCTCCTCCACTGGCCGGTAGCCTCAAAGACCCTTAAAGCCTGGGAGTGCTTATCCGATCTCTATGCCAAGGGCCGGGTCAGCGCCGTGGGCGTGGCTAATTTTGATCTAGCGCAGCTTAAGTGGCTGTTAGCTTCCTCAGAACTTAAGCCCATGGTCAACCAAATCGAACTCCACCCCTATAGGTCTCAAACGGAACTAACCGATTTTTGCCGCGAAAAAGGCGTCGTTGTCTCGGCTTATTGCCCGCTGGCCCGGGGTAAGATTAAGAAAAATCAATTCCTCCAAAAGATCGCCCGCCGCCACGAAAAGACCGTGGCCCAGGTAGTCTTAAGATGGCACTTCCAAAATGGCCTGGCCTTTATCCCCAAGTCAGCCCAGCCCGATAGAATCAGACAAAACGCCGATATCTACGATTTCTGCCTGACGCCTGAGGAAATGGCCGGCTTAGGCAAGCAAAACCAAGACCGAAGCGTCCTTAAGCCAAAGTTTAAATTTGACTCTGACGGCTTTATCATCGAGGAGAACCAAGAAAATCAAGAAAACCAAGGTAACTAAGAAAACCAAGAAAAATTAATCTGGCTAGTCTAATCTAACTACTCTAGCCAATCTAACTAGCCCAACTACTCTAGCCAAGCCAAATAGCGGCCCTGAGAGGTCCTCTCAAGCTTAAGAGGCAGATCGAAAACCAGGCTTAAATTGCCCTCCGTCAGAGTCAAATCTAAGGCCCCGCTATTTACGACCCGCCCTTTTTTGATGAGACAAGCGTCGGTAATAAACGATCCGATCTCGGTAATGTTGTGGGTCGTTAAGATGATGGTCGTGGCCTTAGAGCGTTCGGCAACCTTGGTTACCAAGTTTAAGAAGAGCTCGCGGCCCCCCATATCGAGGTTACTCATGGGCTCGTCTAATATTAAAAGCGAGGGCTCAGCTAAGGCCGCCCTAGCCAAAAGGGCTCTTTGGCGCTCGCCAGACGATAGGTGAGCGAAGGGTCTGGCTAGTAATTCAATCAACCCAAATTCTTTAGCCAAGTCTTCGGCCTTCTGCCTCTGCTCTGGCTCAGGCTCGCTATAGAGCCCTAAGGTGGCTTTGGGCCCGGATAAAATGACCTCAAAGACCGTACTATAGCCGGGCGTCACATCGGCTAAAGCCTGAGAAACCCACCCAATCCGCTTCCTAAGCTCCCTTAAGTCCACCTCGCCCAAGCGGTGTCCCAAAACCGAAACATGGCCGTCAGTCGGCCAAATGTAGCCGTTTATCATCCTCAGGATAAGGGTTTTACCGGCGCCGTTGGGGCCCAAAAGGGCCCAATGCTGCCCTGGCTTTATGGTCCAATTGACTCCCGACAAAAGGTTTAACCCATCGCGGCGAAAAAAAACCTCACTTAGCTCAACAACACTTTTTGTCAAAATAACCTCTTTTATCGATAATTTAAACAAATATTAGACAGTAAAATAATGGTAATCAACACAAGAATTTGACTTGACATCAATAATCCTTGGAAATGGCTATATAATTAATTAGTATTAAAAAATTAATTGTGGTTAACATAAAGGGTTTACTCAATGTCTCAGGTCTCCTATCCTGGTTAGGAATTGGCCCGTGTAGGAATTGGCACGGGAAACAGGCACAGAAAATCAAGGCACAGAAAATCAGGTTAGATTTTTGGCGGCGAACCTAATTTGTCGCCGCGACAAATTAGGTTAAAGATTAGCCAAGCACTAAAATGCCAAACGCTCAACATCATAACACCAAAATCCGAAAACTGAACATAACCCTTAGCACACAAGACTAGATTTCCAAGACCAGACAACCAAGACCAGACAACTAAGACCAGACAACTAAGACCAGGCGCCCAAGCCCGCGATACGCCTAAGACCGACCACACCTAAGCTTAAGCAGCTTTGGGTTAATTAACATTTCCTAGGGGGCCAAATTTCCCGAGCTTAGGTCTTTTATTTCCACGCTGATTATTTTAAACTGGCTACCTATCGCCCTGGGGGGCTTAGGGCCCTGTTGGGTTATTGTCCTTTGGCTTTTTTTTTCGTCTCAAACGGGGTATTTCCCTATGACCATAACGGTCCGCAAGGCCGACGTTAACGACGTTCCGGCCATTTACGATCTCTTAAAACGCCTCTCAGCCCAAGAGTTACTACTGCCGCGCAGTTACGTTAACCTCTACGAGATGCTTCAAACTCTCCATGTGGCCCAAGACTCTCAATTACAAGGTCGCTTAGCCGGGGTGGGGGCCTTACAGGTGGCCTGGGAGGACCTTGCCGAAGTGCGCTCCTTAGCCGTGCCTGAGGAACTTAGGGGCCGAGGAATCGGTAAATTATTAACCGAAGCTATCGAGAGGGAAGCCTTAACCATCAAGGTTAAGAAGATGTTTGTCTTAACGTATGTCCCGGACTTCTTTATTAAGCTCGGTTATCACATCGTAAGCTTAGATAGCCTACCCCAAAAAATTTGGGCCGTGTGCTTTAACTGCGTCCACTATCCCAACTGTAAAGAGATTGCCTTAGTTAAAGATCTAGGAATTTAAGATTAAAATAGGCGAGGTTGCGGCGGGCAGAGCTTTTCGATCTCAGCGACCGTGGGGAGACTTTTAAGATCCTTAAGGCCAAAAGTCTCCAGAAACTTAGCCGTGGTCCCGTACAAGATAGGTTTACCGGGCAAAGTATCGCGGCGACCGCTTATTTTAATGAGGTTTTTTTCTAAAAGAGCTTTGATGACCCCGCCGGCATCAACGCCGCGTATTTTTTCGACTTCGGCCCGGATAACGGGCTGCCGATAGGCGATGATGGCTAGAGTCTCTAAGGCGGCCTTAGA
The DNA here is from genome assembly GCA_031279155.1 of Deltaproteobacteria bacterium. Classification (GTDB taxonomy): domain Bacteria; phylum Desulfobacterota; class Desulfarculia; order Adiutricales; family Adiutricaceae; genus JAISWF01. The sequence continues at coordinate 5,960 of JAITJB010000162.1, forward strand.
GAGCCTAGCCGGGGCTTTCTTTTTGAGCCTGATAACGTGGGGACCTAGTTCCGGCCTACTTAGGAAGCGGTAGCCGCCGGCCACCTTACTGAGGGAAAAACCCCGGCCCGGTTGGGCATATTCTTGGACTAACTCCTCTAAGACCTTTGTCAGCTCAATCTCACTTGGGGGCTCCTCAAAAGCTGCGGCCAGCTTTTCGGCGTTTAAAGGTTCATCGGCGGCCAACAGAAGGCCCTCGACAATGGTCTTAAGCTCAAGAGCAACAGGGGGGTTATCGTAGGTATTATCCAAGGCGCCAGCCCTCTTCTAGCGGTAGTCAAAGGAGATTGAATCAAGACTATCGGCTCCTGATTCGGTCAAAAAACGATCGGCCAAAAAAGGATCAGTTAAAAAAGGATCAGCCAAAAAAACTTTAGGCCCGGTTTGATCCCGCTCCAAAGATCT
>JAITJB010000222.1 GCA_031279155.1 Deltaproteobacteria bacterium
CCTCGCTGCTCCAGTCACGTTCGGGGTTTAAACAGATATCCCGAACCCCGGCTATCTCCTGAGCCGCCTGTCGCACCTGGACAGTCTGAACCGGTTGGCCAGGTTGATTCGGTTGGAAAGTCTGATTCGGTTGGTCAGGCTGGACAGTCTGGTTCGGGTGGACAATCTGGACAGCCTGACCAGGCTGGCCAGTCTGAGTCGACTGGCCAGCCTGTTCCGGCAAGTAAGCTCTTTCTTGGGCGTTATAAGCGTTTTGGATGTCTCGGACGTCTTGGGAGTTTAGGGCGTCTTGGGCGTTTTGGACGCTTAGGGAGTTTTGGGAGTTTAGGAAATTTTGGACGTCTTGGGGTTTTATGGCGTTTTGGACGCTTTGGGAGTTATGGGAGTTTTGGGAATTATGTAACGTACTATCTAGGCGCCCAGGTTCCAGCTGGCTGGCGGCTATTAGCGGCTTAGCCGGGATAGAATTTGACTGTAAGCTTAAGTCGGAAGGGTCGCCACTGGCTACTACCATCTCTTTAGCCTTCAGGCTAGCATTGTCACTAGCTTTGTTACTAACTTCGTTGCTAGGATTGTTACTAGCTTTGTCACTAGGATTGAGGCGAGCATTGCCACTAGGATTGGCCTTAGCCTTTTGACTAGCATTGTCACTAGCTTTGACAGTAGTATCGTCATTAGCCTTGTCCCTAGTATCGTCACTATCTTTGGCATTAGCCACCTGACTAGCCTTAAGGCTTGCTTTAAGCCTCGCCAAGAGAGGGGTGTTTATACCATATTGGTCTATAAGATATTTTTTTGTCTGCGCATTAATATTCATAGGTATGTCCTCATAAAAGGCAAAAAATCTAGCTAGCAAAAAAATTAAAAAAACTTACTTCGGTCCCACAAAGCGGCCAGGCTCTACTAACTCAAAAGATTTAATATCAAAAACCATGGAATCATCGGTAACCTTTGTGCCGATTATTTTCTCGAAGGTAACAGGACCAGAAGCTAAGTTTTCCAGCACTAATCGCTTAAAGAGCATCATGCCGGCGTAGTCGCGGGCTAAGTTATTGGCGTTTTGGCTAAAGATCTTATCGGCGTGCTCAACACCCATACTCCAGCCCCGGTCAACCCAATCCCGCCATCTGCGGCTTTCTAATTCACCAATGGGGAGTAGTGAGTTATCGATGGATAGTGGTCCGTCGGGTAAGTTCATAAGGTAATGGCGCCAATGGGGAACTAAGGTAGCTAAATGAGCCGGGCGGACCATTTGGTAGCTCTGACCCTGACTGACTGCCGATCCAAATTTATTATTTTCTAGCGTACTCTCGTTATCGATCCTCAAGGCCTTTGAGGCCCTGGTTACTACCGGCGGTACGACGATTAAGTTTTCGTAGCGGCTTACTAAATGCTCAAAATCAAATAGTTCGTCTAGTTCCTTCTCCTTTGGGATGACCACCTCCTCAAGAATCTTAAGATAGCGCCAGCGGGCCCCGGCCTGGACAGAGGCCCCCATAGCCGCTTCTCTCATGGCCAGATCTCTAGCCGAAGCCGTAGATTTTTCTTTAGTTATAACGGGCTTTTTTAGAGCCTCAAGCTCGCTAGAAGCGATAGCGATAGCGGGGGAAGCTAAAAATAGCATTACCACCAATAGAGTTACGCCCAAACGCTTTAAGCGGTTTTTAAGGCACAAAACGGCCTTGCGCATTCTCTTGCGGTTTATAGGGCTCTTATGACCCTTGGGCCGAAACTTCTGAGGAAAGTAGCAATCATCATCTAGGCACTCCGATAAGAACTTAGCCATATGGCCGGGTTCAATATGGCCTTGATCAATTTTTTCTTGAATAGTTTTATCGTTTTCTATGGGATCTTCTAGTTTCAATTCATCTTGCTGTTTCATTTCAACTTCTTGAAACATTCCATCATGCTCTTTCATTTCAACTTCCTGTTTCATTTCTTCTTTTTTCATTTCATTTTGCTCTTTCATTTCTTAGTTCTTTCATCTTTTTGATTTAGGCCTGAGAGCACTAACCTACGGTTTAGGCTATCTACGCCGATACGAGCGCCCTGGGGTTTTAGTGTTTGGTTTAAGGATTTTATTAAGCTTAGAATGGTTGCCCCCTTAAGCTCTGGAGAAATTTTAACCACCAAATCCCCGGCCCTTTGGTTTTCTACTGTAAGCCCGTAGCCTAGAGCCGATGATATGGCTAAGAGCGTTTCCGACGCCCGGCCCTCAAAGGTCCCGTTAATAACGTACTTTCGGGTTAAGACCCCGCCTTTACCGCCGGCCTTCTCCAATTCCCCTAAGGGGCTTTCGAGCTTTTGATCTAAAACTCTAATCGAAGCTTGACCTAAGGCCCTCAGAGCTGGATCGCTTGGGGTGGTGGGAATCGATTTTTGGCAGCTGCAAATAAAAAGGACCATCAAGATAGCTACCATCCGCCACCGACCCGACATCCGATCAGAGACGTTTTGCCTTAATTTTTGGAGTCTAGCGCGATCTTTTAATTGTGAAATGGCCGTTCTTCTTTCGGGATCAAAGGGTTTTCTAACCACTTTAAAAACGGGCCTTTCGAGGCCCTCGAAGTTTCCGAAGCATCCGATGCTTTCGGAGGCTTCATCAAAACTTTTAGTTTCGTTGAGCTCGAGGCTTTCGAAGGCTTCATCAGAACTTTTAGTTTCGTTAAGCTCGAGGCTTTCTAAGGTATCATCAGAATTTTCAGCTAAATCCTCTTTTTCTGGGCCTGATCCTTGGTTTGCTCCTTGGTTTGCTCCTTGGCTAGCTCCTTGGCTTGGACCTTGGTCTGATACCTGGTTAACCCCGTGGCTTGGGTCTTGGTTTGCTCCTTGGCCTGGTACTTGGCTTGTTCCTTGTGTAGAGCCTGGAGGCTCCTGGCGGTTATAAAGAAATTCTAGGTATTTACCAAATAAATTCATAATTTCTCCTATAATTTCGTGCACTTTGATGCCTTTAATGCGCTAGCTAGTGGACTTTGGCCGCCTTATCTTTTGAGCCAAAAAGGCTGGAAAGCTTAAGAAAACCTTGTTTTGTATGATCTCTATTTGCCACCAAGAGGTTATGACCCCGGTTAAGGCCGGAAATAACGGCATCACGGCTAGCCATATGCCGCCAAAAGGTAGAATCAGTAAAAACGCCCCTAAACCGCTGATGGCAAAGAAGATAGCCCGTAGATAGATAACCTTTAATTGCCCCTCAAGATTAGTTTGCTCAAAAATCGCCGCCCATTTTTTTTCTGTGTTTTCTTTATTATTTTGACTAGCCTTTGGGCCAAAGCTTATGCTTAAGCTTCTCTTAATGGCCAAATACGGAAGTATAAAAAGCATCCCAAGATTTCGCGGCCAAAGTCTGGCTAGAAACTTTCTTTTTGGCTTAATATTTTTAGCTTGTTTTAATTTTTTTACTCTCAAGAGACGCTTGCGCTTTCTGTATTTGGTCTCAATACATGCTATCGGCAAATCCAGATATTTTTTATAAGTTCTACTTTACGGCGCTTTATTGGGTAATTTTGGCGCAGGCGTGGATTCTACTCTTGAGAGCATCCGGCCAGCTAGAGATCCAGCTGAAGCGTAGCCGCCTTGAGCCCGGCGGGCCTCATCGACCTCGCTAAAGTGTTGAACGTGGGCGCCTATCCAGACTAAGACTTTTTCTGGAAGGTGAGTGACTAAACTAAAAATCCTCCAGGCCGCAGCTACCACAGCTAACCCCAAGATGACGGCGAAGGCCAAAAAGCCCGATATGCCTAAGAAGCTCTCGCCTAACCGTGAGAAGCCAAAGACGGCAAAAATATGACCCACGACCCTTCCGGCCCCGTTCATAAGAGCCATAGCCGTTAAAAAGCCAAAGACCATCATAGGCGGGCGAATGAGTACGCCCAACAAAAGTAAATACCCCTGCCGGCCAGCGTTACCAGCGAGACCGTCGCCCTCCGGGAGCGCGTGAGCGGCTATCCAAAGAGGCGCGGCAGCTAAGGCCTCAACCACCGTGATAGCCCAAACTAGTACTGCGCCTAAGTAGATTAAAAAGGGAATGGCCGGAAGAAAGTAGGCTAAGAAAAACCCGTAGCTTATTAAAAGAAGACTTAGAAGTAATAGGTAGGGGCCTACGGCTTCAACGGTTCCGATAGCCGCCCCGGCCATAAAACTAGAAAGAGAGCCTGAAAAGACCGATAAAATGTTACCCAATATACTTGATGACGACTGACCCGTCCCACGGACTAAGGCGTTAGAGGTGACTTTAAGGCCGATTATGACTTCTGAGGTGGTAGTTAAATAGCGGCCTAAGCTAGCTAAAACCATGATGGGATCTTTGGTTTCTAAGTTGACAATCAGATCGCTTAAGGCTAGGCGACCTAAGCTGCCCTTTAAGCGATCCTCAAACCAATCGTAGGATGGAAACTCCGAAGGGGCCCTTTGAGCTGAGACCGTCCTTTCAGGCCTATAGGCCCCCTTTAAATAGCGGTTTAAGCGATCGAAGACAGCCTCAAAATCATCGAGCACCTCGCCTTCGAGCCTAGGGTCGCCCTCTGACCAGGTGGCCGTAGAGTACATCTGGGCCCCGGCCTTTTCGTTTAGCCGGCTGATGGTCCAGTAATAGGCCCCGGCTGTCACAAAGCCGTTGACCTTGGCCGCTTGTTTAAATTCACTTAGATCGCTAACCAAAGAATCAGAAGCCTCGCTCGATACGGTTTTAAGATAGGGCGCTACCGATAAGCGGTAAGTGTTAACGGCCCTCGATAAGATGCCGGATTGAGCTAAGGTGGGCTCACGGTCAGGATCGGCTAAAACGGTAGCTAAAGGCCCTAGATCGGCAATTAATGTTCTTACAGCCGAAAGCCTAGCCCGGCAGAGATCGGTTGCCATATCGGCGCAGGGGAGTCTTAGCCTTCCAAGATCGCCTTCGATGAGATTAGACCCCTTAGGTACTGCCGGGGTCAGCACTAAGAGCCCGCCGGCCTCATCGGTAACCGGCGGCCAATAGATCTCCGGCAGAAGGGGCCCCATAACTTCCAGATCTAGCCTCTGGCGATAGTATTCCTGGATGGTCAGGGCTTTTAGTAAGCCCCGACCCAATTCCATGGAATCCTCAACTAGACTATTAGGGGCCGTCAGAGATAGCCGGCCACCAGTTTCCACAAACTTTTCTAAGCCCTCAGCCCAGAGGTGATTGGCAAGGTTCACCGACGATCCAACGGCCATGAGGATCAGAACCTGGAATACCGATAGGCCCTTGACCACTGGGGCTAAAAGCCCCATGGCCCCAGCAAACCTAAGCGGCATCCACAGGCTCGAGTAACGGCGTCCAAAGGGCACGCCTTCGCAGGCGGTGGAGGCGACCCCCTGGATCATGACCACCATGAATAGTAGACATACTCCGGCCAGAGCTACGTAGTTGAAGGTTGATAAGAGCGAATGGATCAAACCAGCCGCCCCGGCCGCCGTACCCGTTCCGGCCAGAGAGTCCCAGCCAGGCCCTAAGATATCGGCCAACAACCTGCCGCCTTGATCTTCAGGCGGTACGGCCCCAAAAAGGATCGACTCCACGCCCATATTTAAACCTCCCTTGGAAGTGAGAAATACGATCTTAGCCAGGGTAGATTTTTACCCCAAAGGCTAGAACCATCCCCATTTAGACCGCTAAACCAAATCGCGTTTTTTAAAGATCCATCAGATGTTGGCGCCTTAGTTGAAAGGTGCTCGACTTCAACTTTTGGCGGCGGTCCGATGACCGAAAAGACATCTTTTAAATCCCAAATATTAATAAATCTACTGAGCCCTGGGTCTAAAACGGAGGTAAAGGTGAGATCTCTTTTTTCGGCTACTTCCCTATTAGGCCGAGGGCTTACCGGGAGATCTAATTTAGCCGCCTCCATTTGCCCTACGATAGCCCGGTAACTTAAGGCAAGATCCTTAAACTCATCCCACAATCCGCACTTGAGGGCCTTTTTAGCCTTTTTACTTAAGCGGGCCAGCCTAGCTTCGAGACTGTATTCATCGTCATCGTCATCATC
>JAITJB010000229.1 GCA_031279155.1 Deltaproteobacteria bacterium
CGGATCGCCCTTTATAAAGCCTAGTTCAACAAAGATTTCCGCCCTATAACCCCAGATGACGCACTCGTAACAGGTGCTCCTCTTCCAGCCAAAGCGCTTGAGCCAGGGGGTGACGTTTAGGGAGAAGTTTACGACGTACTGTCCGCCTGACTTTTGTCCGGCTAAGACGTTACCGACAGTTCCTACGACGATATGCTCACTGAAGCCCGCCGTTTTTGGTTCGAGTTTGTCTTTTGACAATTTTTTACCCCTATCTTTTTGGAAAATTACCCGGGCCATCGATGATTTGGGCCAGCTTTTCGGTAAGTTCGGTTAGAACATCGAGGCTGACCTCAAAGGGCGAACTGACCCTTCTTAGTTCTTTAAGTCTTTCGGCTTCGGCCTTTAGCCCGTAAGGATAGCGCTCAGATAAGACCTTTAAGGTTTTTTCCACGCCGAAGCGCTCATACAAGGCTTCCCTTACCGTCATGTCCTCGCTGGTGCTACTAAAGGCCCATAAGAGATTAGGCGAAACCGTGTTGGTTAAAAGGTGCCTAGTCGTCCCATCGGAGGCTCTAAAGAGAGCCACCAGATCGGCCCCCTTGGCCCCAGGTTTACCCAAGCGCTCTAAGGCTGTCTCAAGTACTTTTTCTAAACCAAAGAGCTCGGATAGTTCCTTGCGGCCCCGTTCGGTCCCAGATCCCAAAATAAAAACCGAGGTAGCTAGTTCCACTATGACTTTAGGAAAATCTGACCAAGTCTGAGAGCACAAGCCCAAAGAGAGATTCCACTTGCGAGATTCTCTAGCCGAAGTCTCTAAATCGGCTATCAGCTGATTTTGTAAGGCCGATAGCGATGAAACCCGGTGGAGCTCGTCGTAACAAAGTCTTTTGGGGTCGCGGCGTATTTTGGTAATTCTATCTTGGTGATAGCTTTGGTAAGCCGCGGGGATTTCTGAAAGAGCCGATGGCGTAAGAAAAAAACGGTTGCCGGCGAGATACCTAGCTAGCATGTACATAACCGCCGTCCTGCGGTCGCCGGCTGCGCCTCCGCCGCGAGTAGCCACCTCATCTAAATCGAGGCAGATGATCCTAGCGTCGCCTAAGGAAAACTTTGTTGGACCAGCCAAGCACCGGTAGCTGGCTACCGATTCCGTCAGCTGGCGCCAGACAAAATCTAAGATGTTTTCCTGAGTGCCTTGGACGCTAAAGCCGTAAGTGGCACGCAGACCCGGGTGCTGACGCACCTGGGCTGAGACGTCAACTAAGGTGGGGACAGCGTGCCTTTGAGCCAGATGAGCCTTATGATCTAGGCCGATAGAGGCAAAAAAATCCGTAAGTTCCCACCAAGAGCTCTGGGCGTCTAAGATAAAGCCTAAATCTAAGGCAGAATTGACTAAGTCCGGCTCGAGATTTTGGCTTATTAATTTGGGCTTATCATTTAGTTCGCGGTAACTAGCTATTGTCGCCTGCCTGACTATGCCCTCCACCCCGGCTGGCGGGGCCATAGCGTCTAGTGGGGTACACAAAAGGCAAAGAAGATTAACTAAAAAAGCCAAATGAACGCTTAAGGGCTCGCGGCAGCCTAAGGGGGTATCAAAGGGGTTTACCGAGCTTTTGGGATCCATGGTCAGGCGGTGACTTACGGCTAGGTGTTTTAAGTCTTTGGGAAGCGAGGCCTTAAGTAAGCTAATGAGCCCGCCAGAACTTGGGCCGACATCGATGATCGATAGCCACGGGAGATCTCTTAGGCCAGATTGGAGGCAAAAGGCCAGATTTAAGGTGTTTAAGAGGACCGATTTACCTCCCCCCATGGGGGCTAAAGCCAAATCTATCCAGGCCGACTGAACCGAACTCATGGGCGCAAAAGGCATGGTTTTACCATCGGGGGTCCTTAAGACTAGCGAGCCACGGGTAAAGGGCGAGGCCGGACGGATTGGCATAAAAAACCAGGCCGCCGATAAGGGGGCCGCCGCCCTCGGGGCCGGGCCCCCGTGGGGCATTAAGGCCGGCATGACCGCGCAGACGCCTAATAGCGGGTCGCCTACGACTTCTCCGATTTTTCCTTGGCCCCAGCCGCAAACCTTTTGAGCTAGCCTACTGCGCCTAGATTTTAAAAAGCTTATGGCTTCACTTAAACTTTCAAACATGGATATATCGCAGAAGGTTTCAAATGATATTGATAGGCCGATGATAGTTTGACCGCTTTGAGCGAGCTCTCTTAAGTGCGAGATAGCCGCCGTAATCTTTCGGTTATCAGCCGAAGAAAAGCCTAAGATCCCGGCCATGGCCGCCTTTACCCCTAAGCCATCGAAGCCGTCAGGTGAAATGTTTATGGATATCCTTAAGGGATCAGTTGGGTTATTGGTATTTAAGACCCTCATAAGTTCTGAAAAGGGTTTTGGCGTCATGGGCGGGAGGGCCATGACGAACGGGGCGTGGAGCCTTTCGCCAACCCTAATCATGTCTCTATCAACTATCTGGGCTTCTCGAGAAAATATCTGAGAGCCTATTGATGGCAATAAAATCATGCTGCGTGGGTCGCTATCGCTATCTAGATGGGTCATAGGTCTAGAGTCGCCTGGTAAAACGGCCCGAAAGTCTTTGGGCGTCTGGCTGGGATCTAAACTGAGTTTGATGTCGCGGATGATTTCGTGGACTTCGATATTTGAATGAGCGAGACCGGCGGCAGTTAAGGCCCCGCCGATAACATCACGGGCGCCCAAGTGGGCGTGGCGCAAGGCCGCCACCGCCCGGCCTTCGGTCTGCCGGCCTATGACCTTAGGAAGTCCCTCTGCCGTAATATGAGCTTCATGGTTTCGGTTAGCCTCGGGCAGAAACTTAGGAGTCGTCCAAAAGACGATGGTAAACTTTTCCGATCCGCAGTAACTGGCGATGGTCTTCTCCCAGTCTCCTATAACCTCATCTAAATTAAGCTGGCATTCTTTAGCCGTAACCCTACTTGGCCGAAAATAGCCTTCTATCTCACTTTTGGCCCCTTGGGGGTCGTAATCGAAAACCATCTGGAGAAAATGGCCGGGCTTTTCAAATAAAACCGAAGTCTTCTCAGTTAAAATGGCGACCATTTGATCCAAGCGATTGGAATCAACCGGAAAATAAGCCCCGTAAACCCTTACCGCCGAAATAAGCGATCCATCATCGGCAACGAGTGTCAGATCGTCGTCTGCTGTTTCTAGCCGGCAGTAACTATCGGCAGGGGCCTTAAGGAGGCTCCAAAGGGTATGGGAAGCTCGATTGAAGAGAGAAAATAAACTCATGAAAATCCCTTAATGGAGAGACTTTGGTTTTTCTAGAAAGCTAGCGAGCGAGCGAGCTATCTAATCTATCTAGGCTATCTA
>JAITJB010000237.1 GCA_031279155.1 Deltaproteobacteria bacterium
CCTTCCCTCGATTGAACTTATAAAAAATTCACATAATTCACTTATACCAAATATATAATGAAAATTAGCCCCAAAAATAAGCTTGTAATATCTATGAGATACATTTTTATTTGGAAAATATATAATTGGGCAGTAACTAGATAAATCATTGTCTTTATATTTTTCTTCCAATTTTCTTCCAGTGCCCATTAATGTAAAAAAGCCGTTGTAGAAGAGGAAGGCTTCGGTGGAGGCTCGCGAAAGATCTCTTTCAAGTAGATCTTTCATACTATTTGCCCGTAAGCGAGGCCAAAAAAAATATTCTGGCTTAGATAAAATCAGAGGCCCTAGACAGTCTAGTTTAAAGCTAACGTACCAATAATAATAAAGTAATTTGCAGCTACACATTTCGAGTATGGCACTGGGACAGAGGATTTTGTTGTTGAAATCACCGGGATTAAAGTTGTAGCCGCCATACAACGATATGATTGTTTCTCTTAAATCATCAAGGTTGAAAGAGCTCCTCACTTGCTCCTTATTCTTAAAGTTGGCCAAAACCTCCGGCAACCAGTCGGTAAAAGTACTATCGAACTCTTCTACCGTAAAGCCGCAAAGGGCCGCGTACTCACTAGAAAACGTAATGTTACGTAAGTCCTTGCTCTCAGCTTCGCTACTATTTAGTCCGTATGGCGTAACGCCGGTAATTAGAGTAAATCTAAGGGCTTGGGTAACATCGGGTTCTTTAAGACAAGCCAGTATTGAGGTAATCTCATCGGCGTTTTCCATGGCCAACTTCTGGTTATCTATGTTTTTGAGAACTGAGCCATCGTAATCGTCAACGAGCAAAACGACCTTTGAATCATATTTCTTTTGAAGTTCGATTATGAGATGTTCAAGCGCCTTGGCCGGCCAATCGCTCTTTACAGATAGATTGTGCTCGCTGGCAGCCTTTTTGACGGCCTCAATGAGGCTATGCCTAGTTTTTTCTGGGCTGGACGATTCCATGTCTAGGTTAAGAAAAATTACCGGATACTTAGGAAATTCATAATCAGACTGACCAATCCATAAATCTTTAAACAACTGCGAATTCCCAGAAAATAACTCCTTTAAGGTTTTAAGCAATAAGGTCTTACCAAAATGACTTGGCCGCCATAGCATGATAATATTGTCTGATGATGTAACCATTTTGTAGATGTATTTGGTTTTATCGACATACAAAAGGTTTTGTTCAATTATTTCAGCGAAAGTTTGATCATTAAGGGGCAAGCCTTGGCTCGGATTTTCATGGGTCATAACAAAAATCTCCTCAAATTTTCGTAAGAGTGTCGTCAAGCGCCATAGCTGGAGGGGACTTCAATTTTCGTCCATAAATCCAACTATTTAAGCCACAAACCCGACTTTGAACTATTTTTACGATAACCATCATAGCAACTTTTAAATATATACTCAAGAAAAAAATGACCCCTAGATCCAAAAATCAAAAAAAATTTTCTGGGCGCCAAAAAAAAAACGGCCCCGAAAGCCTAAAAAGACTTGGGGGCCGCAAATATCATGGGAGAGCCTTGAGGCCCTCCGGCTTAAATGTTAGATAGCCGCCTTAGCGAGCTGCAAATTTGGGCGGCAAATTTTAAGTTTCAGTGACTTAAATGGATAAACCAAGTTTATCAGCGAAAGCCTTGGGATCAAAAGACGCTTTACAAACGTAGCAATGGCTCGCGTTTCGGAGCTCGGGAATGCTAAAGAACTCTAGCTCAGCGCCGCACTTGGGACATGGACCGGTAATAAGTTGGGTCTGCTCCTGCATGCAATCGGGAGTACTCTCTTCGGTCATAAAATAACCTCCTTACGATAAAGGCCAGGCTCCTCTTCGGGCTAGAATTGGCCTGAAATTAAAAAACTATCGAACTAAACTTACCCACTCAGCTAATCTAAGCTAACAAAATCTAATCGAACTTTGGGCCAAACAGCCGCACCGCCTGACCACGAGGGCAGTCCTCCCCTCTGTCTCCCAGGCTTGACTAGGCCCATTAGTACTAAAAATACATTTCCGAAACTTTTTTGTCAACAAAGATTTTTTTTCCAAGTTACTACCATAGTTAACTTGGTCTAACTACTTTCGACCGGTCACTAGGCCTAAGATCTTGCGTCTGGCTTTGTAGAACTCCTCAGAAAACCAGACCCGTTCATCGGCCCCCTCTAGTAAATCCCGGGCAAAGCTAGATGGCTCATCGCTTATGATGCTACCCGGCCTAGGCGACATGACCAGTATCCTGGTGGCCAGCTTTAAGGCCTCATCGACGTCGTGGGTAATGAAAAATATCGTCTTACCGGTCCGCCACCAAATGTCCCGGACCAATTGCTGCATCTGCTCTCGAGTCAAAGCGTCTAAGGCCCCAAAAGGCTCATCCATCAAAAGAATCTCAGGGTTGGTGATGAGAGAGCGGGCGATGGCCACCCTTTGCCTCATGCCGCCGGAGAGCTCGAAGACCTTATGGTCGGCGAAGTCTTCTAAACCCACGCTCTTTAGATAATAAGCCACCTGGCGCTCGATGTCTTCTTTGGGCGTCTTCATTACCTTCGGGCCAAAGGCGACGTTTTTAAATACAGAAAACCACTCAAACAAGGCTGGCTTTTGAAAGACAACTCCCCTGTGCCGATCGACTCCGGCGATAGGTAGGCCGTTTAACTTTACCTGGCCCGAAGTTGGCTTAATGAAGCCGGCTAAGACGTTTAAAATCGTGCTCTTGCCGCAGCCCGAAGGCCCCATAAGGCAGACGAATTCCCCTGGAAAGACGTTAAAGCTCACGTTGGTTAAAGCGGCCATCGGGCGCCGCTTTGAGCCGTAGATAAGGCTTACGTTTTCTACGGAAATTAGCTCATCCGATACCTCGTAAGGGACGTCGCAAAGGGCGTCGTTAGCGTCGTCGCCAGCGATTTGGCTCTCTGTAGTTAGATTTTTTTTATTCACTTTTTTTCTTTTATGGCTTCTTGGACGAAAGATCCGTTGACCCCGGCCTGGTAAGCGCTTAGATTGTCGGCTTTATCGAGATTACCTTGGGTAACGTGGAAGTCAGCCGTTTCCTTAAGCGTCCTGGCAAAGTCCCCGGGTTTGCCGCTGACGCCTAAGCGGTTATCTTGGATCTGCTCGGGGGCCAACACGAAATAATAGCCCTTAAGCTGCCTTAAAGCCTCAGCTTGGTCGATGCCAATATGTTTGGCCAGATCGGCTGCCGCCTGATCGCTCTTTTGGTTGATGATAAGGTTACTCTTTATGAAGGCCTCGACGTAGGCGGTGACTAAAGTTGGGTATTTTTTGGCAAAGTCTTTATTGACAACGGTTATGTCAGCCGTCACCGCACCTTTGTCGGCTAGTTTTAAGCTATCGGTTAAAGCTTCGCCGTCATTTTTTAGTAATTCATCTAAGACCGGGGTCCAGACGTAGGCCCCATCGATATCGCCCCTGACCCAAGCGGCTAAAATATCTTGGGTCTGAAGGTCTAAAATTTGAACGTCGTTGGGATCGATTTTCTCCAAAGTTAAAGCGGCCAGTAAGCTATAGTGGGCCGTAGAGGCAAAGGGGGTAGCGACCTTTTTGCCCTTGAGATCGGCTAGGGTTTTTATGTTGGAACTCTTTTTGACGGCCAAGGACTCAGCCGGCCCAATGATGTTATTGATAAAAATAACTTCGTAGTTTAGCTTATTGGATATGCCCAGCGAAGCCGGTGACGATCCCAATGTGGCGGCTTGGATGCTGTTGGAAGCGAAGGCCGTGTTAATATCCCGGCCTGAGTCAAAGAATATGACCTTAGTCTTAACTGGCAGCTTATCAAAGAAGCCCTCCTCGATGGGGATAGCCGTCTGAGGGGCGTTACTGAAGGTCCCCACCGTAAAGAGATCGGGGTAGGTTTCCCCGGTAATGGGGTCCTTAGCTTGGGCAAAAGCATTAATGGGTAAACTAAGCAATAAGGCCAAAAGAGTTAGCGAGAAAATTGAAACTAGACGAGACATTGTAAACTCCTGTGTGTTTAGTGATGGCCCCGCTAGTTTTCTAGGGAGCCTAAGTTTTTTTTCTATCTT
>JAITJB010000269.1 GCA_031279155.1 Deltaproteobacteria bacterium
CCGTAGCCGCCTCCCTGGAGCAACGTCTGCGTTCGGAGGTCAGCTAAGGTTTTTCAAAGTCTACGCTAGTTGGTTAATAAAATCCAGAGCCGTGTGATCGTTTGATCGTTAAAATTTTCGTTTAGGCCTTCAGCCAAACCGCAAAAAAAAGGCGGCTAAGGAAAATTTCTAAATTTTTTTGGGCTTGCTTATCACCTTAGAGGCAAGTTATAATCACAAAAATGGCGTTGTAGGCTTTTAGTTTTTAGCTTGTAAGTTAGTCCATTACTAGTGTTTGCGTCCAAGGCCAATCAAGACTTTTTGAAGGCCGAAGCTCTTTTAACGGGAGCTTCGGCCTTCTCTTTTTTTGGGGGCTAGGCAATAAGAATCGCTAGATCCCATTTTGGTTCGCTATGATTTTCCCTCTAAAAAACATCCCACCCCGCCAGTTGGTTGGTGGAGTTATAGCCTCTCTTTTAGATCTGGTCGGAGGGACGCCCCTTTTGTCTTTAAACCGCCTTTTGGGGGCTGCCCGCGATGTTAGGCTTTTAGCTAAAGCCGAGCATTTAAATCCTGGCGGGTCAGTAAAAGATAGAGCCGCCCGAGCCATGCTCTTAGAGGGTTTAGACAGTGGTAGGTTGAAACCGGGGAAGACCATTATCGACGCTACAAGCGGCAACACCGGCATATCTTTAGCCATGATGGGGGCCCACCTTGGCTACGAGGTGATATTGTACCTCCCGGCTAACGCTAACCGTGAGCGCAAGGCTCTCATCAGGCTCCATGGAGCTTCGATAGTGGAAACAGATCCCTTAGAGAGTTCTGACGGAGCCTATCTAGCTGTAATAGCTGAGATTGGCCAAAACGGAGAAAAGTACTTTTTTCCCGATCAATACAACAATCGCTTTAACAGCTTGGCCCATTACCAGACCACGGCCTTAGAAATATTAGAACAGACCGGAGGCGACTTAACCCACTTCGTCTGCGCCATGGGCACCAGCGGAACCTTTATGGGTACGGCTAGGCGACTTGGGGAAGCTGCGCCAAACGTCCGCCGTCTAGCTGTCCAGCCAGATTCCCCCATCCACGCTATCGAGGGCGTCAAGCACATGGCTTCAACTATCCGCCCAGGCATCTATGACGAAAAGCTCATCGATGAGACGGTTACAGTCTCCACCTTGGAGGCCTGGCGCATGACAAGGCTTCTAGCTAAGCAATATGGATTATTGGTAGGCGTCTCTTCGGGAGCTAACGTAGCCGCCGCCATCAAGGTAGCTAGCGATCTTCCCGCCGGCTCGACCGTTGTGACCATATTGGCTGACAGCGGTACTCGCTATTTGGGCGAAGCCTTCTGGTCGGAGGACTAATGATGCTCAGAATTGAGAGCCTGTGCCTTAAAGCCATTAAAGAGGATGCGGCGTCAAACTATCCCGATGAGGGCTGCGGGTTACTCTTAGGAAGTGATGGCCCGGAAAAAGAAATTGGACGGATGGTCAAAGAATTTTTTCCCACCCCTAACCGCTGGGAGGATGAGGAAAAGAGGCGGCGCTTTAGTATCACAGCTTCTGACTTTTTGGCCGCTGAAATAAAAGCCCAAGAAAGAGGGCTTGAGATCATAGGGATCTATCACTCCCATCCCGATCACAAGCCAATTCCCTCAGATTACGATTTAGAGAAAGCTTGGCCATTTTATTCCTACCTTATCGTTGAGGTGGTCAAGGGCCAGATAGGTAGCATGGCTAGCTGGCGCCTTTTGGGCGATCGGACTAAATTTACTTTCGAAGATCTTTTAGTAGAACCTAAGCCCTAGATTTAGTCTCCCTTGGCGCCGCTTAAAGCGGCAACTTTAATAAGGAGGACCCAATGCCCATAATTGTCAAACTCCCCGCAGCCCTACGGACCTACACCGGACACAAAGGCGATATGCACCTTGAGGCCGCAACAGTTGGGGATATTATAAACCACCTAGCTGAAACCTGGCCGGATCTAAAGCCCCATCTATTAGATGAGGATGGAAGCCTGCGCTCATTTGTGAGCGTCTTTGTCGATGGCCGCTCTATTAAGAGTACCGGGGGCCTAGCTACGGTTATCTCTGATGGTCAAACCGTAACCCTAGTTCCGGCCATCGCCGGCGGCGGGACAAATTCATGACTATTATAAGCAGCAATATTAGACGCGATCTAAGTAGTGATGAGGTAACCCGTTTCAGCCGCCAGCTCTTACTTGAGGAGATTGGCGTAGCCGGTCAAGAGCGCCTTCGGGCCGCCCGAGTATTGATCGTCGGGGTTGGCGGCTTGGGGGCGCCCGCAGCAATATATCTGGCCGCCGCCGGGGTGGGTACCTTGGGTTTGGTGGATGCCGACGAGGTGGAGGCCTCAAATCTTCAAAGGCAGATTATCTACGGCTATAAGGACATCGACCGCCCTAAGGTAGCTTCGGCTGCCGACCGACTTAAAGACTTAAGTCCGGATATAAAAGTTGATACCTGGAACTTAAGACTCGACAGCCGAAACGCTAAGAAAATTATCGAGGGCTACGATGTCGTAGTCGATGGGACCGACAACTTTCCCACTAGGTACCTAATTAGCGACGCCTGCGTTTTATTGGGAAAGCCCAACGTCTACGCCTCAATCTTGCGCTTCGAGGGCCAGGTCAGCGTCTTTGACGCTCGAAACGGTCCCTGCTACCGCTGCTTATATCCGGCTCCGCCACCGCCGGGCTTGGTCCCATCGTGCGGCGAGGGCGGCGTCATGGGGGTGTTACCGGGCGTCTTAGGCTGCATCCAAGCCAATGAGGCTATTAAGCTCATCGTTGGCGGCGCTCCCGGCTTAACTGGGCGACTATTACTATTTGACGCCTGGAACATGACCTTTAACGAAGTCGCCCTGGAGAAGGACTTGGACTGTCCCATCTGCGGGAGAAATCCCACAGTGACCGAGCTTATCGACTACGAGGACTTTTGCGGTCTCTCGGAGCCCGAAACAAAGATCCAAAGCCTAAGTCCCACCGAACTAAAAGAGAAGCTGGCCGGAGGTGGGCCTCTTCAAATAATCGATATCCGCGAGCCTCACGAAAGAAGTCTCTTCAAGTTCGAGGGGACCAAGCCGATCCCCTTTGGGCAGTTGGTCAGACGTATCGAGGAGTTCGACCCAAAAACGGATTTAGTCTTCATCTGCAAGATAGGCCTTCGGAGCGCCTTTGCCATCAGGACGCTTCAACGGGCCGGCTACCAAGGGCCGATGTACAACTTAGACGGCGGCGTCAACGCTTGGACTCGCCGCTTCAATCCTGCCATGGTCATCTACTAGCGCCGCCCCCGAGGTCGCGAGATTCACCCGATAGCCTAAAGTAACTTTTTTTGGCGATTTAGTAAGAATTTTCATACACAAATACAAATAAGAGGAGTTTTACATGACCCATCACGACAAGAGCGACCAGTCAACCGCCAAGGCCTTAGGTCCTTTGGCCGCTTATCAGTTAGCCGACGTCACCAAGACTCGCCCTCAGTTTGGCGCTTTGACTCCACGCTGGCTCACCAAACTCTTAGAGTTTAAGGCGTTGCCGACCGGATTGTACCGCGTTAACCGCGTCCTTGAGGGGGACACTCCCTTAGACGCCTTGTGCAGTCAAGATCCAGGGCGGCCTCAGATCCCACAAGGTTACGTTGAGTACCAGACCAAACCTCGGGAGCATCACCTAAGTTCAATCAGCACCATCGTTAACATCGACACCAAGGTGGCCGATCTCTACAGTTCACCCTACGATCAAGCCGCTGAGCAGCTTGGCTTAGCCATTGAGAGTTTGCGTGAGCGTCAGGAGAGCCAGATCATCAACAACGACGACTACGGCTTACTGAAGAACGCCGTCGATACTCAGCGGATCAAGAGCCGAACCGGGTCCCCAACCCCCGACGATCTCGACGAGCTCATCAGCAAGGTCTGGAAGGAGCCCTCATTCTTCCTGGCTCACCCAAGGGCAGTGGCCGCTTTCGCTCGTGAGGCTACCCGCCGGGGCGTCCCGCCGGCTACCGTTAACCTAGCTGGCGGTGTTTTTATTCAGTGGCGGGGCATCCCGCTAATTCCCACTGACAAGCTCTTTGTCGATGGCCTAAAAAATCCTAAAGGTAAGACCGGTAAGACTAATATTCTCCTTGTTCGCACCGGAGAAGCCAAGCGCGGGGTTGTAGGTCTCTATCAGGCTAATCTGCCTGGCGATCAAAGCCGGGGCTTAGCCGTGCGCCTTAGGGGGGTGGACGAAAATGGTCTAGCCTCTTATCTCTTGTCGCTTTACTGCTCGGCGGCTATTTTAGCCGACGACGCCTTAGGCGTCCTCGAGGAGGTGGAGGTCGGAAATTATTATGACTACAAGTGACGATTTCCCAACCTCTCTGGACCCGGCCTTATACGGCTTACCCGGGGCTTGGGACCTCTTAGGCGGTCGTCCGACTGGCGCCCCATGGCCGGAAGGTTACGCCCCGTCATTGGTGCAAGTACCATTAGAGCCAAAGGGTCATAGAGCGGTCCTTCCGCTCAAAAACTCAATCACTCCAGGATATTTTGAGCCATTTTCTAGAGGATTAGCCGCTTACGAGTCGCTATCGGTTTATCCCCAAGAGGCAGCCTTATCGGCGGGTAGGACCGGGCCATATGTCCCAGGCTGGCCGGAGGTGGCGCCAGCTTTGACAAAGCCCTTCGAGCCTAGTATTAGGCCCCCGGCCTACGTGGGTACGGTCCCGGTGGCGTCCATTAGAGATGACTTTCCCATCTTGTCGGAAAAGCTCCAAGGCGGGCGGCAGTTGGTTTGGCTAGATAACGCCGCTACCACCCAAAAGCCTAAGGTCGTTATCGATCGGTTGGTTGAGTATTACAGCCGCGAAAATTCCAACGTCCACCGTGGGGCCCACGAGTTAGCTAATAGAGCAACTGACGCCTATGAGGGCGCTAGGCAAACGGTAGCTAGGTTCCTAGGAGCTCCTAGCCCCGATAACATCGTTTTCGTTCGGGGGACGACTGAAGGTTTAAACCTTATAGCTCAAGCTTTTGTAAAGCCTAGGCTACATCTTGGCGATGAGATTATCCTTACGGTCTTGGAGCATCACGCCAACATCGTACCTTGGCAGATTCTAGCCCAAGAAACAGGGGCCAGGCTTTTGGTAGCGCCAGTGGATAACGACGGCCAGGTGATTTTAGCCGACTATGCCCGGCTTTTCGGACCTAAGACCAGATTTGTGTCGGTGACCCACGTATCTAACGCCCTAGGTACGGTAACCCCTCTTTCAGAACTTACGGCTATAGCCCACGCGCAGGGCGTGCCCATTGCTGTTGACGCGGCTCAGTCTGTCTCTCACCTACCTTTAAACGTCACATTAATGGGTGTGGATTTCTTAGTCTTTTCAGGCCACAAGATCTACGGTCCCACCGGGATCGGCGTGGTTTACGGGACCAGTCAAGCTTTAGAGGAGGCTCGCCCCTACCAAGGTGGCGGCAACATGATAGCCGACGTCACCTTCGAGAGGACGGTCTACCAGCCGCCGCCAAAAAAGTTCGAGGCTGGCACGGCTAATATAGCCGGGGCGGTGGGATTAGGCGCCGCCCTAAACTACGTTAGTAACCTTGGTATCGCCAATATCGCCGCCTATGAGGAGGCTTTGCTAGCCTACGGGGAGAGTCTTCTCAAAAATATCCCAGGGCTTAAGCTGGTGGGTACAGCCCCGGTTAAGGCTAGTGTTTCCTCTTTCATCTTAGAAGGACGCAGCGTAGATGAGGTGGCTACCCACCTAAGCCGGGCCGGCGTAGCCGTCCGGGCAGGACACCATTGCGCCCAACCGATTCTCCGGCGCTTTGGGCTTGAGGCCACGGTCAGGCCCTCAGTTGCTTTCTATAACACGCCCCAAGAGCTTGAGCTCTTAGCCGGGCTCCTCAAGGAGATAGCGACCGGCTAGTTGATACTAACGACATAGGGGTGAAAAACTTATGCTTTGATATTGCCCGGCGGCGGCTGGGCGGGAGGGACGGGACAATCCGCCGCCTGGCTGCCAAAGGGTCCAATAGCACTTTAGCGGGAAATAAATTTTAAGAGCCAAAAAGGAATGCGAGGACCAGTATGTCCAATAAAATAGACGCCCCCATAAACGACATCGTAACCGCCATCGTGGCCAGCTACCGTCAAGACGAGTACCTCATCAAGGTGGACGCTAAAAATCAGATCAGCAAAGAATCTATTATCGATATCCTTGAGCGCCTGCGCTCGCTCATATATATCGGTTTTTTTACGCAAAAACCATTAAAATTCGATTCCATTGAGTATTATGTCGGAGAGCAGGTTGAAGATCTGGCTTATAATCTCCAAAAGCAGATTCGGTTGGCGCTAAGGCACCGAAACCCCGAAGGAGACTGGGCAAAAGAAGCGGCTTGGGTTACTCGCCAGTTTTTATCGAGGCTCCCGGCCATAAGGAGCATTTTGGCTACCGACGTGGAAGCTTCCTACGAAGGCGACCCGGCCGCCTCTGATAAGGACGAGATCATCCTATCCTACCCGGGAATACACGCCATCACCGTAAACCGGCTGGCCCACGAGCTATACTTGTTGGGAGTTCCTTTAATTCCGCGCATGATGACTGAGCACGCCCACAGCCTGACCGGGATTGATATCCACCCAGGAGCCACCATCGGGCACCACTTCTTTATCGACCATGGGACAGGCTTAGTCATCGGGGAGACAACGGTCATCGGTAACTATGTTAAGATCTACCAGGGCGTTACCTTAGGGGCTCTTTCGACCAGGGGAGGGCATCTACTGGACGGCGTTAAGCGGCACCCTACGATCGAAAGCCATGTGACTATCTACGCCGGAGCTTCCATCTTAGGCGGCTCGACCATCATCGGCGAAGGCGTGGTTATCGGCTCAAACGCCTTCATCACCACCAGCATCCCCGAGCGGACCAAAGTCAGCGTTAAAAATACGGATTTGAGGCTTATGACCGATAAAAGTCAGGCCGATGCTGAATTTCTCCAAGATGAATTTTGGGACTACAGCATTTAAGTGGGAAGAGTGTTTTAGGAAGTCTGAGATATTTTGGATATAGGCTTTCGGATACCTGCTCGTTGACCCAAGCGTTGTCGGTAGGATTTTAGGAGCCAAAAACCAG
>JAITJB010000262.1 GCA_031279155.1 Deltaproteobacteria bacterium
CGATAACTATTTTTACGCGAAAAACCTCTCGGAACTTAAAGTTAAGTTATCCGAAGCCTTCGAGCGCATCATGAGCACGATGAACGTGGGTACGGCCACCTCGGCCTCGGTTAACTCCGTCTTAGGCGGCGGGGTTACGGTTAGAACTTACTTTCAGACGGTTCACACCCCGATCCAAAATCCCGATTACCAGGAAGTCAAGTGGCTCGGCGGCACATACGCTCTATTTATCGACCTTTGGGGCAACATGCGCGAAGACACCAACCGTAACGGTCAATTAGATCTCGACTGCGGCTTCGATGGCGATGTGGGATCCGAGCGCGGCCCCAACAGTAAAGGCGATTGGATAGTGGAATTTGTCGATTGTAACCGCTTAGCCTCTAGCGTTGAAACTCTAGCCTGCTCAGCGGTCCGCGATAAATCCGATATTAAAACTATGGCTAAGTTAGTTGCCGACCAAAACGGGGCTAACTTAAAAGATACCAGCGCTCTAAGGACCAAATTTGTCTCCTTAGAAAATATAAATACTGTCTGGAATTTAAGCCGCAACCTAAGCTCGCTTAAAACCAGAGACGACGTCATAACCCCTAGAAGTACGTTTTCGCCGGTAAATTCAGCCAGGCGTAGAGTCTACTTCTACCACGAAGATTTCTTTGGCAAAACTAATTTTGCTTTTTCCGACTCCAACCTCTTAAGGCCGATTTGGGGCCAGACCTTAGCCCCGTATCTGCTTCAAAAGGATTCAACAAGCTCAACTAAGCTCATTGAATACGTATTGGGTCAAGATCAGACGGGCTTGCGCTCGCGTCAGACCTTATCGCCGTGGTACGACTTAACCAGGGGCCAAGAGATAACCTGCCGCTTAGGCGACGTCATTAACTCTCAGCCCATCATCGCCGGCGCGCCCTTTTCCAATTATGACTACTTATTTGGCGATAAATCGTATTCCGATTACAAAAATCGCTACGCCAAAAGGCGGCACCTGGCTATGGTCGGGGCCAACGACGGCATGCTCCACGCCGTTAACATGGGCTTTCCCATTTCGCTTAAGTCGGGTTATAACGGCTACACCGAAACTAACCGCGAATACTTAGGCCGCGAGATGTGGGCCTTTATTCCGCAGTCGGTCCTGCCGCATCTTCAGTGGCTCAGCCAAATCGACTACGCTCACAGCTACTACCTAGATCTGACGCCCACGGTCGTGGAAATCAAAGATGACTCCAAAAGCGACGCCCAGGGCGGACCCTGGCGGACCATCATCTTAGGTAGCTTAAGGTTTGGCGGCCGGGCTATTGAGCTCTCAGCTAATCCGCCTAAATACTCCTACTCCGAAGTCTTCGCCCTCGATATCACCGATCCGGACCGCGAGCCAGTTCTCTTGTGGCGCTTTACCCATCCGCAGATGGGGCTGGTGGTGGCCAGACCTACGGTAGTAAGAAACAATAGTATTGGCGATAATTGGTACGCCATCGTAGCTAGCGGCCCGACCTACGATTACTACGATAAAAAAACTGATATTACCTCAACCATCAAAGAGGGGCCCACGGCCTATAAGGGCTTTAGTAACCAGACGGCTAAGATCTTTGTCTTTGACGCCATCAAAGGCCCGCAGTACGGGGTAACGGTTATCGATAGCCATAGACCTAAGAGCTTTTTTACGAACTTTCAGGTCTTAACCGCGCCGCAGTCTTCAGTTAAAACCGATGGCGTGGTAGTTTCTTGGCAAAATACACTCGCCTACTTTAGCCTAACCCAATCGGCCTTAGATAACGATCTGTTGTGTCTAAAAAACCAACAGCAGACGGCGGCTTTCTTAGACGCCTCTGACCCCGACGCCATGTGTACGAGTTCTAAATACGGCAATTGGGGCTATCTCGATAAGGGCGGGGTCTGGCGCCTAGATATGAATGGTCCCCTAAGTAGTTGGGGGAGTAAATTAAAAGTCTTCTACGATGCCGATAGGCCCATTAGCGGCGCCGTTAACACCACCTACGACGCCCAAGGCCGCTTGTGGGTCATCTTCGGTAGCGGCCGCTATTGGAGTAACGACGATAGCCGCCTGTGCGAGGGCTCAGGCGACACTAAAGAGTGCCGAGTTAACCACATAAACTATCTCTACGGCATTAAAGAACCCGTAGACGCCGATGGTAACTTAACTCTCGCTACCGTCACTGAATCAAACTTAGTTGACGTAAGTAACGTTGTGGTTTTCCCCCAAGCTACGGTTAAAAATCTAGACAATCAAGGTCAATTCGTTGGCATCACCGGCGGCGGGCAGGCGATCACAAGCTACGATCAGCTTTCGGCTTTTATCAGCTCAGATATCGTTAGCGGCTACCGCCGGGCCCTTAAAACCAACTCCACGACCTTTATCGATAGCTCAGAAGTCGATAGACCATCGGAAGCTATCTACAAGGACACCGATTGGTGGCAGGGTCTAAGTTTCGAGATGATTTTAGAGCAGCCGGCCTTAGCGCCCTTTGGCAACAAAGGCTCCATCATGGCCTTATCGACCTTTTTACCAAAGTCGGTAGCCTGCGGTAGCGCCGGTCACAGTTTTGGCATGCTCCTTGATACCTTTACCGGCCTTCCAAAACCAGAATTCGGATCTATTGGTTTTAAGAGTATAAATTCTTTCCAAGATTCAACGCTGCCAACCGATCAAGAGGGTAATACCCCGGTGGCCAGTCACGTATCGTCGGTTAGCGGCAAAAGCGCGGCCGCCGTCTTTGTGGCGACCGGCACCAATGAGGCCAAACGCGGCCAGTTTGAAATCGTCAACAGTGACGGCACCGTGACCGTCTTCAAGCTCCCTGAGGGCGATATGGTTAAAGGTGGCGTCGTATCCTGGCGCGAGGTCCTAGACTTTAGCGCCATTGGAACCGAAGAATGAGTTTTAATCCTGATATAAAAGATAGGCCTGATTTTGATCTAGATTATGAGGCTGGGGGGGATCAAGAGTCTCTCCCAGAGCAATCAGATCTCATAAGCTTAGATTGTCCCAACTGTAAGGCTCAGTGCACAGTCGATCCCACGGAATTTCCCCAAGGTCAAACCGTGGCCGCCTGCTCAGCCTGCGGCGGGCAGTTAATTATAGAAAAAGCTCCTTCCGGCGCTTTATCTCTAGCTATTAGCCAAGATAAAGCCATAGATCCGGATTTTATGCCTGGGCCCATTGGGCCCAGGCGCCAGGTCATCTGCCCTAAGTGCTTGGGCCGCTATAGGGTCTTAATTTCTAAGATCCCAAATAGTGGGGCTTGGGTCAGCTGTCCGTCTTGTCACGAGCGCTTTATGGTCCATCCACTTGAGGCGCCTTTACTAGAAGATCCGGCGCCAAGAGCCAAAAACCCAAAAGCCTCGCACGCAAGCGCCTCGCTATCAAAATCTAAGCCGCTAGCCAAAGGCTTGGGGCACTACCTTTACCGCACAGGTCCCAGCTCAAGGGATCTGGACGTGACTATGCTAGATCCAGTTAGCCCCAAGGCTAGACTTATGTGGAAGGTCGGGGTGGCTACCTTGCTATTAGCCGCCTTTGTTTCGGTTTTAGTAGTTTTAACAACTTCTTGGAAATCGGCCAAAACCCTAACCGTTGCCGAAATCACCGTCCCGGTTAGAGTCCCGCAGTACGGGCTGGAAAATTTTGCCTCAGATTTAAGAGCTCTTCAGAGCTTTATGAGTAAGACGAAATTTATCGATCAAAAGGTTGCCTATACCGGCGAACAATCTAGGGTCTTTAAGTTTGCCGTGGCCACATTAGCCCCGGAAACTTGTACGGCTATTACCTCCTTAGCCGTTAAAAGCTACGATCCATCCATGGGCTTTACCTTAAAGGCCACCTGTCTGGTTTCTAGCGAAAAAGCCGCCAGTTTAGAAATCCTCTGGAAGGGCCGCTACGCTGAGCTCTTCTTGACCGGTCGCGACCGCTCTGAGCGCCTAAGCGTTATGATCCATCCGCCAAAGGGAACTGGGGCTACTGAGCCCGGGCAACAAACTCAGCCGGCTCAGCCCGATTACAATATGGGGCCCTTAGATGGCCAGCCGGCCATTAATATCTGACAGAAAGAAACTCGAAAACTAAAAGTTTTCTAGAGGTAACAACTTGACCTTAATTATGCCTAAGACGCAATTTAAGACTAAAGCCTCATCTTTAGGTGGGATGACCTTAATCGAGCTATTGACCGTCATCTTTTTGGGGTCGCTTTTGCTCTCCATGGTCTTTTTGCTCTACAACAATTCCAGCCGCAGTTACATTAGGCAGGAAGCCGTCATGGAGCAGATACTAAACTTAAGAGGGGGCTTAAGCGGCATATCGCGTCAGGTGCGCATGGCGGGTAATGGTTTTGCCTTATTGGGCCGAAACCAAAATCAGGTTATTCATCTATACACCAAAGATGAAGAAGGTAAAGCTGTTAGTTGGTTTAAGTACCCAGGCGCCGCTCAATACGGGGCCAAGCCCATTTACGGCGTTGATGGCGGGGAATCGGGAACCGATTCTATTACAGTATTTTCTCTAGCCCCTGATTTTGCTACGCCCTTAGGCACTTTAGCTGCGCCGGTTACGGCTAGTTCGGTTTATATTACTTTAGATAACGTCTTAGTCATCCCCACCGAGCTAAATAAAGCCGAGGTCTTAAAGGCCGGTAATTATTTAGCTTTAGTTCCTCCAACTGGCGAACCCATTTTGGTGGAAGCCCAGAGCGATGCTACTAATCTCTCTAGAATTGATATTAAAAAAATGCCCTCGCCGCTTCCCAATTCCATTTCGGCCATACCCGAGGGCTCGCAGGTTTTTAACGTTAAATCGGTGTCTTTGCGTACTTTTAGAATCGATGCTACTGAAAATTATCTTTTAATGGATTCCAATGAGGTGACAGGGGACCTAATGGCTGAGAGCATCGAAGATCTCGAGGTGGCCTATTGTTTGGGCGCAGATGACCCAAGCGATCTGACCAAGTACGTTTACGACTTAGATGGTCAGGATCTCCTGGCTAGGCCGGTTAAGGCCGTAAGATTGGTTTTGGTCTCAAGATCGCCAACACCAGACCCT
The DNA here is from genome assembly GCA_031279155.1 of Deltaproteobacteria bacterium. GTDB lineage: Bacteria > Desulfobacterota > Desulfarculia > Adiutricales > Adiutricaceae > JAISWF01. The sequence continues at coordinate 5,048 of JAITJB010000262.1, forward strand.
TACAAGGGCCAGTTCTCCGGTATCCCGGCCTTAAACCACACTGTTGTGGCCGGTAACGACGGTCGCCCCCGTAGGTTTTTTGAAAACACCGTCCAACTGCGTAACTACTAGGTCAGGATTTACCTATGATGTATATAATCAAGTCTTTATGGGGTCAAAAAGCGAGATATACGCGGGCGCTAAAGCGGCCAAAAAAAACTCCGAGAGGTTTATCGGGAGGCTTTAGCGTAGTTGAGATGCTGGTCGTGATCATTATCATGGGCATTTTGATCGTTATCGCCGTACCCACCTATATGAGTATCGTCCCTAGTAGGGAGCTTAAAGCCGACGCCAGGGCCGTTATGAACGCCTTCCAGAAGGCCAGGATGAGCGCCTCTATCTTTCAGAGGCCCATTCGCGTCCTTTTGGACTGTACTAACGCTA
>JAITJB010000324.1 GCA_031279155.1 Deltaproteobacteria bacterium
ACCCCTGTTTGTGGAACATTTTATGCCCGCAGTCGGCGCAGTAAAGAACGCCCGTCAGCGGGTTCACCTCGCCTCCGATCCGCTGACGGGATTCGCCGCGTTTCGCGCAGACGCTTTACGGTGTTCCAACATTCTCCATCAATGATCTGCGGGTGCGAATCTTTGGAGATAAGAATGTTTTCCGGATCGCTCTTGGCTTGGGTTTGGGCTTGGGCTTGGAGTTGTAGGTTTCCTTTAAGGTTTTATTTCAGAACGCACCAGCCCATATATTCCTAGCGTTTGACAATGTTTTGCTGACCATTTTGCCGCCAAAATTGTACGGTTCCGCGTTCGGATAGCTTCGGCAGTTGTCCGCGCCGATCCGCGCCCAGTACGCCGTGGGTATCAGAACGCGCTCCGCGCTTAAAATCCCGGCGATTTGCGTAATGCCCTTGCCGTCAATCGTCATTTGATAGATGCGTTTTACGATGGGCGCGGCGTCCACGTCAAGCCGCCAGGTTTTCCGTTATCGGGGTCGCGGGATAGCCGTAAGGGATTGCGCCCGTGACATGATCCCGTCGCCGGTTCTGGCGTTATTTATCGCCCGGATTTTGCGGCTCGTATCGCGGGCAAACCATTTTGCGAACAGCGTCCGCAGGGGGACGAAATCGTCAACGCCCTGCGCGGTGTCCACGTTGTCGCCCACGGCGATCAGCCGTATGCCCTGCTCCTGAAACAGTCCCACGCGGAGGCGACTTTTCCCGCCGCCGCGATTGCTCCTTTCCGTGTGGCGGTTTCGGTTTGTTCGGATTTTAGATTTCCGAAAAACTCCCCCTACTATATAGGAAAAATTGACATACGATTTCGGAACCGTTTTGAAAAAACAATTTTGGATTTTTTGCGAACGGTTTTTGGTTTAGGCGTAGACCAACTCCGCGAAAATGATTTTTTCGCGATTTCGCGCTCTTCAATCGCCGCCGCCCTGCTCCGCGCCGCTTCGTCAATCTCCCGCAGGTGAGGGAACAGCGTTTCGGACAGAAGCATTTTGGAGTAAAACGAGGGGCCGTTGTTCGCGCCGCATACGTCCGTAATGCCCGAGCGGCTTTGCGTCCGGCGGCTCGTTTAACGTGAGATTCATAAAGAGATAATCTCCCACGAGCCGATACGTCAGTTCGAGCGTTCCCACCGCCATATGCGAGCGTGAGAAATGTTACGCCATTTTCTCGGGTCAGTTCGCGGGTCAGTTCGCGCCATCTCGTTACGAGCGGAGAGGTTTGGGGCAATCCGCGAGGTGTTGACGGCGAGAACCGCGCCTATTTTTCCGGCTTTGATGTCCTCCGTCAGCTTGTTCATCGTGGGGCGGTCAAGCGTCGTTTTTGCCGCCCCCGCGTCGGCGTAGCAGACAATATCCTTGTAGCCGTGTTCGTCCGCGTAGGCGCGAAGCCGCGCCTCCTGCGCCGCGATTTTGCCGCTCTCTGCGAGCGCGGTTCGGCAGTAAATCGCCGTCTTTGGTTTTGCTTCCAGTGGGTATGCTCTTTTCGGTTTTGTAAGGGTTTTGGTGTTTGTCCGCCTGTGCCGCAAGCGTCAGACCGCCATTTGTTGTAAGGCTCGGAAACCGTCCCTTACAGCATAGCCCTTTTGGCTTTGCTCTCGCCCTTGACAATATTTTTTCTCCTCATACCAACTTGCCAAAAAACCCCATAAATTCAGATAAATAGGCGATACATATTTTCTTGACCGGGATTTTAACTTTTCTCAGGCCTTTTTGGATTTGTAAATAGGCTTTACATTTCCACCGACCACGATTGCCTCATTAGGTGGCGAAATGGTCGTAAAACCGCCTGGTTAGATTAAGACAATCAAACGGCCTCGAAAATATTTTGTCAAGATTAATTTGTGACAAATAAAATAAATTTATTTGTATTGACATTTTTTTAACTAAAGAATAAACTCTCGTCAACACCCGATTTTTCGGCCTTGACACAAAATAGTAATTCTAGATTATATTATATACTTAATACATAATTTATGATATAGTAAGCTATCATCAGGAAATTGATGATTTGTTTACCCATATTACCTTTGCCTCCTAAGCTTCCGAGCTATTTTATAGCTGTTAATGGTATAGCTTTCTCCGTATCCATATCAACCTTTTCATCTAAATAAATTTCCCATCATTATTTAATCTAATATCGTGGCGTTATATTTTGTACAATATAGTTATTTCTATAAACAGCATAAGTAATTAGGGCAAATTATTTTATGCAACAAAATTTTTATATCTTAATTTATTATATATTTTCTTTTTGCATCGTATCCTTTTGGGTTATGATCAAAAAATACACAATATATGATATTAATGTTAATTTTCCTCCGTAATTTACATTATCAGTTTTTTATATTTCTTTTTGTAAACTACAAGGATTAACAATAAATCTTGTCTCGGTTTAGTCTTTCTCCTCATGACTGGCCAGGCTACTATTTCGGAAAACAACCTAATGGTTCAGATCTGCGGTCAGCGTCATTGGCGAGTCTTGGGCCTGATCGACGACAAAATCCCTCCTTTCAGTTGTAAGAGATGTCAACAACGGTCGGCCTAAAGTAAGACGGCCAATTCGGGGCTAGTGGCTCATATTTAGCCGATGCGCTCTTTTTTCAAAAAAATAATATAAATAGCTTATTTATCGATTTGAATAATTTATTCTTTCGATCGGTCTTAGATTACCAAGATTTTAGGTAATCTAGTAGCAAGGGGGCTTGCTTTGAAAAAGTATCATAATAATAACCACAGCCTTTGGCTGTTGGCCTCACGAACCGGGCCTATTTTGGCCATATTTTTGACTTTCCTGTTGGCCGCGCCTCTTTGGGCTCAAGATGAGCTGAGTACCCAACTGGACATGATCATGGTCACTTCAACCAGGGCTGAGAGGGAGCTTAAGGAGATCCCTCTTTCAGTTTCCGTGATCGGGGAACAGGAGATAAACGACCAGCCTAGGCAGGACGCAGCCGATTACATCCGGACCATGCCCGGCGTACAGGTCACTTATATGCCCAATGGCCAGGCCTTTTACAGCATCAGAGGTTTTGGCACTGAAAGAGTCCTACTTTTGGTTGACGGCGTCAAACAGAAAATCGCCTCTACCTTAAATGCCAGCGAAGTCGGCGGCGTCAACCTCGATCCCTCTGAAATCGAACGCATCGAGGTCATAAAAGGGCCAGCTTCGGCTCTTTACGGAACAGATGCCATTGGCGGCGTAGTTAACATCATCACCCGCAAACAGGTCAACAAACCCTTTGGCTTTGACTTGGGCCTGACTTTCGATGGATCAACCACGGGCTTCAGTGAAAGAGTTTCTTTATATGGCTCTCATAAAGGGTTTTACTGGCGTGTTTCAGGCCGGCACACCAAAAACGAAGATCTAAAACTGCCTAATGGCGTTACTTTTTATAATAGCGACAACACTAAAAATTATTACTCCATAAAAACTGGCTATGAATGGGAAAACGGTGATATTGATTTATCGTTCTCAAGATATGAAAACGAAAGAAATACCGGCGCTTATATTTACGGACTAAATCGGTGGCTACAGATAAGTCCGCAATTCATGGCCGATAACGGCATACCTTATTCAAGAGTGCCAAAGGACGACACCCAACAAATAGGCGCTTCATTAAATATTTATAATATTAGTGACTATTTAGAAAGATTACATTTAAATTTCTATATAACTGAAGGGTCGATAACCCATTCAAATTTTTATGCTTCAATTGCTGACTTTCTCTATGATGGTTCCTTTATCACTAGTGGAACTTATAATGAGGCTGGCTCAAGTCCTATGGCTATTTCCGATTATTCCAAGGGCTACGGCGGCACTCTCCAGGCTGATTTTAATCTACCAGGCCACAACAGGCTTAACTTAGGCATTGATTTCGAGCACAGCCGTGTTCACAGCTTAGCCTACTACGGAGGCTCTTACCTCCTCTATGGTTACAATGACGAGGACCGCCGGGGCCAAGGTACAACTTTCGCTGTTTTCCTCCAAGACGAATGGCGGCCCATCGATAAGCTCATGATCACCTTAGGGCTCAGGTATTCGCATACCGAAAACAAAGTAACTGAGTATGTAAACTTCCCCGATCGAGTGGGCAGTGCGACTCATTCTAACGTCGTCGGTAGCCTTGGGGTGGTCTTTGACGCCACTGACAATCTCACTCTGAGGGCTCTATACTCCCAGGGCTTCCGGGCCCCGACCTTAAATTCTCAATTGATGGGTCCCTTTCAGTATTTTATGATTAATCCAGACCTTGAGCCTGAAAAAAGTAACAATTATGAACTTGGAGTTCGTTACTTTTCCGACTCATTGAACATAGATCTGGCCTTGTTCCATTCAGATCTTAAAGACGCCTTTTATCAGCACAATACAGGCATCCCTATGCTGGGCACGTATTTTAACTATCAGCAGATTCGAAACGCCGATAAAGCCAAGGCCACGGGCGCGGAACTGGCCATATCCTATGAATTTTTAAACATAGGATTGACCCCCTATTTGACTCTCACCACCATGAGGTATGAACGCCAATACCGAACCGGGGTAAAGACGATTAACACGGGCGTTCCCCACACATGGGGCGTGGGCGGCTTTAAATACTCCCACCAATTCAACTCATTTGTCAGGCTCTTCGGCGACGCCAGCTTGACCTGGTCGGGCCGATTCTACGATGACGCCGGCGGCAACGTCACCGGTTACACCATGCTATATGGCCAGGGACTACGCGGCGATGTGACCTTTGGCATTGAAGCCGGTCAAGAGCACAAGTACCAGGCTATTTTAAGCTTCAGGAACATCGGCGACACCGATTTTCAGACCTGGGGCTGGTACCAGCCTGGCTTCCACGTGGTCGCCTCTTTAGGCTTTGAATTTTAACTAACAGATAGCCTTATCCCTTTAGCTTACGAACGACAGAGGCTCTAGGCCGCAGCTTAAGAGCTGCGGCCTAGGGGGAGACAATAAAATCGCGACCTAATTTAAGTTTTATATGTTAAATAAATTTTCGTCAATTTTCCTACTTATCATCGCTGTCTTTAGCCTTTGGCCAGGCGCCGTCAAAGCGGCTGTAGACGCCTCAGATGGCCGGCCGCAGATTTTTTTATATTTATTGGCCGATAATCCTCAAAAAGAGGCCGACGGTCAAGTGACCCAAGATGTGGTCTTAAAAGTTAATTCCGAAACGAATAATCCCAAATTTCAGTCGGTAGATATTTATTATAGCTTTAGCGAGGTTTTTGGTCCGGCCCAGCCCCAAGCCACCTGGTATTGGGCGGCCTTAGACCCAAATCAAACTAGGCTAAAGCTCTCCTCTGGCTCTTTAGTCAAAGCCCAGATCAAGGCTCGGGCCAGCCTAGATGGCCGCTTTTACTACGCAATGGGTGAAATCTTAATTTATGGTCGCGGCCAAAATCAATCCTCTGGACCTGGCCAAAAGTCTGAGGAACCACTGTGGCCCTCTCTTAAATTGGCCAACACCTCCATTGTTTTAAGAACTGGCGATGAGCTCCTCTTAAAAACAGGCGACCAACTTAAACCAGATGGAAAGCCTAGGCCCAAAACCCTATGGTTGCGAGACGATAGCCTTAAAAAATGGGCGGAAATTACGAGCGCCGATGGCTACCTTTATCATTATCAAATTGATTTGGACAAAAAATTATCCAGCCAAGGTTATGCGGCCACCAAGCCTATTTATCTCATCGAACCCTTAGATGACGGAGGAGCGAGCTCTCTAACGATTTGGGTTTACCGCTCGCAAACCCACGGTCGCTCGCAGCCCTTAGGTTTAGCGGTTATTTTTGCCTTTATGGTAGGCAGTTTTTTTCTTTTTCCCCGCTTTTTAGCATTGAAACCAGCAAAATGACTTTTAGCCGCCTAAGATTACTCATCCAGCATCTCTTTTTGATCTTGTCGCTTTTCGCCGGTAAGTTTGGCTTAAGTTTTGGCGGTCAAGCCCTACCCTGCTTAACTTGCAGTCTGGTTATGGGGGGCTGTAATGGCTGCCTGATACGCTTTATCCAATTTTACCTCATATTTTTAAGTGGCCCCGGGGCCATCTTCGGCGCCGAAGGCTTAGGTTTTCTTAAAGCCATAATTGTCGTTATTGTCCTAACCATCCTTTTGGGCCGTTTATGGTGCGGTTGGCTTTGTCCCTTTGGCTTGGTCCAAGATTGGCTCAGCGCTATCGGAAGAAAACTCCGCCTTGGACCGCATCACCTATCAAAAAGAGCCGAAAGCTTTTTTAAGTCCGTCAAATACATTCTCTTATTGGTGGTCTTTCTAGTCCCGCCTTTAATCGAGCTCGGCTACATCCATCAGGATTTTTTCTACGCCTTCTGCCAAATTTGTCCAAGCGGAGTCATTTTGCCATTACTCGCCGGTCAACCTGGCCGCGTAGCCGTAAACTTCGCCAGCTCGCCCTCTATTTTGATCACCTTCATTTCCATGGCTCTTACGGGCTGTATTGTTAGCTTAACGTTATTTATCCATAGACCTTGGTGCCGTCTATGCCCGCTGACCGTATTTCACAGCTTATTTAAAAAATTTAGGCTGATAGATCTAAAGCGTCAACCAGAACTCTGTTCTAGCTGCCGAAAATGTCAAAAGGTCTGCCCTTTAGAGTCAACTATCGATCTTAAGAAAAACACCATCAAAGATTGCCTTGGCTGCGGTCAATGCCTCAAAGCCTGCCCAAAGGCTGGCTGTTTGAGCCTTAAGGTCGCCTCCAAGCTAACTTTAATCAGCTCTGGCCCTAAACAAATGGCCAGATGCGACTAATAGGCTAAAATTATGTAATTATATTTAATATCAGGCAACTCGCTGGTTTTTTTTGGAGGAAGAGGGAACTAGCGAGCTAAAAATTACCCCGCACCTGATCGGGGACGAGCCAATCGGCTAAAAAGAGCCGACTGGAGAAACATATGGGCACGAATAAAAGTGTTGGTTTTTACTTGTCATCTTTTTTAACCCTAGCCGCCTTAACGCTCATTTTGATTACATGTTTTAGTGGGAGTTTGTTAGCTCAAGGGCTTAACGCTGAATCGACCTTGGAAACTATCTACATTACCGAGGTCGAAGAAGCGGTCGAGTCCGAAGGTTTTAAGCCGGTAATTACCAGGACAGCTGGTCCCCTACGGCAAAAGCCCAATTATCGATACGCCTTATTCCATCAACGTCATGAGTAGCGATCTGATCAAAAACGCCGGGGTCAGCTCTTTTGACGAGATTGCCAAGATGAACCCGGTAGTTCAGCTAAAGTACCCCAACGCCTCCCCAAGAGGCACGGCCTTTTTTAACATCAGGGGCTTTAACTTAGGCCAGGCCAACGGTCGCCTCCAAGACGGCATCCGCAGGATTTTTTACGGTATTCCCATGGAGGATAAGGAGAGGGTCGAGGTTTTAAGCGGTCTGACCGGATTTCTTTACGGTCCGACCAACGTAGGCGGAGCCGTAAATTTTGTCGTCAAACGGCCCACGCCTGAGACCTTTGGTATGTTTCTCTTCGGCGTCAAAGACAATGGAACGCCTTACGCCCATATAGATATTGGCGGGCCCATCGATCGCGAAGGCCGTTTTGGCTACCGTTTTAACGCCGCAGGTCGCAATGGCGGCATGGCCTACCGCGATCAAAAGCAGCTTAGCGCTGTCTACAGCGGGGCCTTTGACTTTCACATAACCGAAGATATTCTCTGGAGATTTGCCGCCAGCCATTACGTCAACAAAAATGACAACGCCCCGGCTGAGTGGCGCATCGCCCCCGGAGCAGTTCGTCCCTCAGCCCCCAGCGCCAAAGACGCCTTGGCCTACGGCTCAAGGGACAAGAGAATTCAGGATGATTTTTCAACTGATTTAAATTGGAAAATCAATGATAATTTCACGGTAAGAGCCGCCTTTTTGTATTCGGATATGGACTTAGATTATCGCGACTACAAGGTCAACACCATCAGAGCTGATGGCTCCATCGTTTCTGGCTACAACATCGACTTCAACCACCCCAATACCCCGGTTGAGCAGATGGGCGGCTATTTTTACCTTGACAGTAACTTTTTTACCGGCCCCGTCGAACACAACTTAACCACCGGATTTAGTATTGATTACTTGCACTTACGCATGATCGATCCGCCTAATACCAATGTCTTAAATCAGAAGACGACCAATACGAGTATCGTAATTGGCGATGAAATATCATATGAAGACAAATATAAACTACTTATCGGCGGTAACTTCGCAAAGTATAAAGTACAGGACATTATGAATAACAGAGTAAATCTTAAAAATAGATTTTCTCCTACCATTTCTCTTGTTTATAAGCCGATTGAAAAGGTGACTATTTACGGAACCTATATAGAATCCCTAGAACCAGGCGCCTTTGTCGCTGCCGGCTATACCAATACCGGACAGTTCTTAGATCCCTATATTAGCGAACAATACGAATTTGGCGTTAAAGCTGATCTTAATAATATTTTATTAACGTTAGCCTTATTTAACATAGATAAAGCAAGCGTTTTTGATGTTGTTAATGCTAATGGCACAAGGACCAGGACCTCGGAGGGGCGAGAAGTCCATCGAGGGATTGAACTAACGGCTACGGGCAAAATACTTGAAAATTGGCGTATATATGGCGGCTTAACCATCTTAAGGGCCAGATATAAAAATGATAATAACCGAAATATCATAGATAAAATACCGCCAGACGTAGCTGAATTAATGTTTAAACTCTATATGGAATATGATTTACCCTTTATCGAGGGTCTGACCGTCAATGGCGGGGTCTATCATAATGGCAAGATGTTCGGTAATAACACCAACACCGATGTCATGCCGGCCTTTACCACCTTTGATCTAGGGCTATCGTACAAGACGAAACTTAGGGAAATGCCTTTACGTTTTAACTTCATGGTTCAAAACGTAGCCGATAAAAAGTATTGGATGAACAGCTACTACTTGGGCCAGCCCAGGAATTTTC
>JAITJB010000046.1 GCA_031279155.1 Deltaproteobacteria bacterium
CGGCCCCATGCTAGACCATGGCGTAAGCACCGGCTCTAAACGCTAACTCCTTGAGCTGCCCTTTAAGGCTGGCCCTTTGGGCCAGCCTTAAACGCTAACCCCATGCATTGGCCCAAAGCACCAGCCTTAAACCCTAACCCCATGCCCTGGCCCAAAGGGCCAGCCTTAAACCATAACCCCATGCATTGGCCCAAAGGGCCTGTCACCTGGCTATAATTGTTATCGCCACCCTAAAACCGAAACGTCATCCAAAAACCGGAAATAACAGGACGCTTTCGCCCTCAATAGGTCCTTTTAGTCAATTTTTTCATTTCTTTTACTAATAAATTTTTCCCCCTTGGGGTCAACCGCAGATATAGCAGCTTAGCCCGGGGTAAATTTCAAACAGCGGCTTTAAGGCCAAGTAAAACCAATTTAAAATTTACAAAAAAACGTAAACCTAATTAAATGACATAATAAAAATTTAAAATATTGTTGTCTTCCTTCGTGAGAAGTGTTAATCTTATGCCTGGATTTTCCCGAAGCTTAAAAACCTTATATACCTTTACCCTCGCAACCTCTAAACTTAGTTCCTCATATTCTAGGCCAAAGGCCGCTGGCCTTTGGCTTTTTAAAGCCCTCTTGAAAGACCGCTTTATTTTGGTTAGTATGTTAGGCTTTCACGGGGATAATCTGGCTATAGGCAATCTTCAGCCTGGCTGATTGCCCCCTTACAATTAGCGCCTTTGGCGATATTTTGTTAATTATTGCGTGGAAACCGTGTCCTTTAAGCAAGAAAAGCTAAAGATCCACACGCAGGCCAAACTGCGGACACGGGGAAAAAAGAGGTTTTGTCATGAATCGCTTCAAGTGGTTAGCTTTTGGTATTGGCGTCGTCGTGGGAGCTATTGGAGCTACCGTTATTTCCAGCCGTCCCTCCTATATTAAAGATGGAGCCACGACCCTTTTGAGCTACGGCATCCAGGGCAAAAGGAAACTGCAGTCGGCGGCTGGCGTGGCCAAGGAGAATCTGGAGGACCTGGTGGCTGAAGCCGATCAGAAAGTCCAAGATCGTGATAACAAGGCCCAGGCCTAAATAAGTAAGGATGCCGGACCAATGGACGGAATCATAATATCAGATCTCCCGGGTCGGCTTAGAATTAGGTTAAACCGACCGGGTCTGACCCCCAGGGCTTTCGATCGGCTTAGTGGGGTCGTGATGAAAGTCGGTACCATTAAGTACTTTGCCTTCAACGCGGTCACTGCCTCTATACTGGTCATATACGAGCCTAAGGAAGAGGTCCGTCTCAGGATTCTGGAGGCCCTGGCCAATTATGACCCAGGGCCTTCCAGGGCTCTGTCCGGTCGGGAGTTGACCTTACACGCGGTTGGCGAAGAGACCCCACTTCCCTTCAATCCCATCTGGTCATTTATCCTTAAGAGGATCTTTTTACCAAAGCCCATCAGGCACTTTATCACCTTGGTTACCGCCCTGCCGTATCTCTATGAAGGGCTTAAGTACCTGTTGTGGCGCAATAAGCTCTCAGTTGAGGTCTTAGACGCCTCGGCTATGACCACGCTCCTTTTGAGGTGGGATCTAAATTCGGCCAGCACTTTACTTTTCTTTTTCTCGCTATCAAACTACCTTGAGGCCTGGACCCGCCGCCGGAGCCTTAGCGGCTTATTCCGCAGCTTAGCCGGTCACGAGGAACTTGTCTGGATCCGCACCCAAGATGGCCAAGAGATCCGGGTTAAAGAATCGGAATTGACTGTCGGTAGCCTTGTCGTCGTCCGGGCTGGCGGTTTGGTGCCGGTTGACGGCCGGGTCATCGAGGGCGAGGCCATGGTCAACCAAGCCACTATGACCGGAGAACCCTTAGCCGTCCGCAAGACCGTTGGCGGCGCCGTCTTCGCCGGCACAGCCGTCGAAGAAGGGCAGATCATCGTTAAAAGCGACCGGGTCGGCGGTGAAACCCGGATCCGCTCAATTATCGAGTACATTAAGGAGTCAGAGGCCTCTAAGACCGGCATCCAAGGCCGGGCCGAGAGAAAGGCTGACGCCATTGTACCCTATAACTTCTTACTAGCCGGACTAGTCTACCTAGTTACGCGCAACACCATGATGGCCGGAAACGTCCTGTTAGTCGATTATTCCTGCGCCATCCGCCTATCAACCCCTCTGGTTGTCCTAACCGCCATGCGGGAGGGCAACGAAAATGGCGTCTTAATCAAGGGCGGTCGCTACTTCGAAGAGCTGATTCGCGCCAAAACCGTTGTCTTTGATAAGACCGGGACCTTAACGGAAGCTAAACCTGAGGTCGGCGAAGTCTGCCCCTTTGCTCCATACTCCCGCCAGGAGGCCCTGAGATTGGCCGCCTGCCTAGAAGAGCACTTTCCCCACCCCGTTGGCCGGGCCGTGGTCCGCCAAGCCAAAGCCGAAAACCTCGGCCACGAAGAAGAGCATACCTCCGTAAACTACGTTGTCGCCCACGGTATCTCCTCTACCTGGCATGGCCACCGCGTCCTTTTGGGGAGCCGCCATTTCGTTATCGATGATGAGAAGGTCATAATCACGCCAGAGGAAGCCGCTCAAGCCGATAGGTTATGCGCCGACGGCTCAAGCCTTATCTACATGGCCGTAGACGACCGCTTAGCGGCCATCATTTCCATCCACGACCGCCTCCGCGATGGAGTGGTTAAGACCATTAGCGATCTAAAAGATCGCGGCGTTGAGCGTATTGTCATGTTAACTGGCGACTTGGAGAAGGCCGCCGCTTCCATGGCCCAGCAGGCCGGTTTTACCGAGTACTTATCTGAGCTTCTCCCCGATCAAAAGGCCAAAGTCCTAAAGGGCTTAGGCCGCACGGGCCAAGGAGTCATCATGGTCGGCGACGGCCTAAACGACTCAGCCGCCCTATCGTTAGCCGACGTTGGCGTAGCCTTAAGCGACGGATCAGAATTAGCCAAAGACGTGGCCAATGTCCAGCTCCTAAGGGGCCGCTTGGGCGGATTGGTCTTAGCTAGAGATTTGAGCGAACAGACTATGGCTAGGATCCACACCAATTACCTAGTCATCGTCGTCATGAACAGTCTCTTTTTAAGCTTCGGCCTCTTAGGTTGGATAGGACCAGGCGTAACCGCCCTACTACACAACGCCACGACCTTCTTGGTGGCCTTAAGGGCCACAAGGCCCCTCCTCGAAGGCCAACCACCCATCCATCACCAGGCCAGATCGTTAACTAGCGATCGGGCCCCAACTAGGCTAATGGTCGAGTAAAGCATCGCTAGTCGGCTTTTTAACGTGCATTTCATCATCAGTCTAAAGCCTAAAGCCCCTAGCCCCATAGGCCCCCCAAAAGGGGGCCTATGGGGCGGCTAAGGGCCGGCTTATGGGCTTTGGCTTATGGCCTCTTGGGTTTATGAACTCTTTGGCTTATGGGCTTTGGTTTATGGGCTTTGGCTAATGTACTCTTGGGCTTATGAGCTCTTTAGCTTATGGGCTTAAAACGACCACTTTCTTTCTGGCAAAATTAATGAGGATGACATGATTACCAGTTTCACCAGGGGCCGAATTAGGTTGAGGCTCTCTCATCTTAAGGGCGCCACGCCCCCGGATATTCCCAAAGAAAGCCTTAAAGGCGTAACTAACCTAACCATCAACCCTCAAACTGGCGGCGCTCTGTTGGAATTTGATCCAGATGTCTTAAGCATTGCCACCATCGCTGATATCGTTGATAATATCGACCCTCAGGCAGCTGAGGTCCTCCGTAACCCGCATTTGCTAAAGCCTAGGACCATTTTTGCCTCCCCCATTCCGACTTTGGAACAGTGCCCGGCCCCGCCGCCTGAGCCGCCGGCGACTCTTTTGGCTTCTAAAGGAAGCTCAAATCGCCCCAGGGGCTCGGCTAAGGCCACCAGCGAGCTTATAAACCTAGGCGTCGGCTTTTTAACCACGGCTCTGACGGGCTTTTTTAGCTCGAGAAAATTTCACGTCCAATGCGGAGCTTTCATGGGCCTGATGCTCGTAGGTCACGTCTGGAAGTACCGCAAACGCCTAAGGCCCATCCATCAAATGTCCTTAGCTGAGATCTTCGGCTGGCCGCAGTTTAGCTGGCCTCACCACGGGCATCATGATGGGCCCCATATGGTTCCTAATTTTGACCCACAGGCCGATGAGGACGATTGGCTGCCCTTAGAAGCGCCGTCAGAGGCAAATGCTGCGGCTAAAGATGATAGCCAGATGGCCCAAAAGTCGGCTAATAAACCCACTCCCGAGCTGGCTCGCGATCTCACTGGCGATCTGGCTGGCGATAGCCATCTCACAGATGCCAAAGCGGACGAGGAAAATCTAAAAAGTGGTAGCAGTCCCACCTTGAACTGAGAAGTTTTAGGCTGACGGATGCTACTTTACTTGTTTTATTTGTTCGGCTTAGTTGGCTTGTTTGGCTTTGGCCTTCTAAACTTTGGCTTTGGCTTGCTTGACCTTTACTTGCTTGGCTTTGGCCTAAAAAACTTTGGCTTTCTTGGCTTTGACTTTTTTTTGCTCTTTGCTTTTTTGGCTATATGGCTTTACCCTCAAAAAAACTACCAAAAAATCCGCCCGAAAGCGATCAACACTGCGCTCTCGGGCGGTTTTTTTTGGTCTCTAAACCTACGTAAGATAAGCTAGGGCCCTAGCAATGGAAAAAACCCTTGACAAGTAAACAAAAGGGCACTAACCTTAATATAATTTATTTGTTTGCTCATATTTTTTGGGCGGCAACATCATAAGTTCCCAACTTCAATATTGTTTTGAATATACAATTTTATTCATAAAAAACCAGCCTCTGGTGGTCTTTTATTTTTTTTTAGACATTTGATGATTATTGACTAGTCAATAAGGCGGGGGCGAGGTCAACCTCGGCCCATTAAGGCCGTAGAGTCAACCCGCCTGGCTTAGATTTTAGCCTTCCAGCCAAGCTACTTAAGCTTTATTTATGATATCATCGGCGGAGAAGGTACTTATGCAAAGAACCATGGCCTTTTTGATGGTCCTATGGTTAATGCTTTCGGGAACGTATCTCTTAAACGGCTGCCAACAGAGTTCTTCAACCCGAACGGCTACCGGCGATGGGGCCCTAATTAACGTTCTTTTGGTACCCAAGTTCACCGGGAACGCTTTTTTTGACTCAGCTAACCTAGGGGCCCAAGATTATGCCGCTAAAAATGGTTTTACGGTTGAGTACTTAGGTAGCCCTGTGCCGGAAGTAAGTCAGCAGTTATCGATTATCGATGAGGCGATAAAAAGCGGCGCTAAAGCTCTGGTCATTTCCTCATTGGACGGCAAAGCCATGGATGAGAGCTTAAAAAGAGCTATCAAGAGCGGCATGACCGTGGTCACCTTTGATACTGATGTCTCCTCTGACGCCAGAAATCTAACTGTCTCTCAAGGCACCCCGGCCCAACTGGGCGCCATGTTGGTGGAAATGGCCGCCAAAAGCCTGCGCCAACGCCTTCAAGCTCGCCGCTCCAACCCTGCCGCCATCACCGTCAAATACGCCTGGCATTACTCGGAATCGACCTCACGCGATGAAAACGCCTGGTTTCTAGCCGGCGAAGAATATATCAGAGAAAACTTTCCCAATTGGGTTAACGTGGCGCCAGATAACTACTACAGCCAGCGCGATCCCGAAAAAGCCATCGAAGTCGGGCGCCAGATATTTAAGGACCACCCCGACATCGACGTCATCATCTGTAGTGATTTTACGGCTCTACCCGGTCAAGCCCAGGCGGCTAAAGATCTAGGTTTGACGGCCAATGAAGTTACTATCACCGGCTTTGCCACGCCCAACAGCATGAGGGATTTTTGCCTAACTAACATAATCGACCGATGGGGACTTTGGGACTGCCGCGATCAAGCGGCCTTGGCCTGCTACCTGGCCTGGTACCTAGCCAGCGGTCAGAGCTTAAGAGTCGGTCAAAAAGTTAATATCCCAGAATTTGGGGTTGTTGAGATCCTAAATAATAGCGTTTTAGATCCCCATTCACCTCAGCCAAATAGCCTAGGCGTCGTCCTTCTATCGCGGCGCCTAGAATTTACTAGGAATAA
>JAITJB010000154.1 GCA_031279155.1 Deltaproteobacteria bacterium
GTCAGAACGGGGATACCTGTTGGCGGCTCTAAGAAGGGGATTTTAACCCCAAAATTAAATAAGCGATCAGGCGCCGAAAGATCTTGGATCCACAACATAAAGGGGGCGCCGCGAAGTTCTAAAGCGTAATCTAAGACCCGGTAAAAAGCGATAAAGAAAGGAATCTGCAATAACATCGGCAGACAACCGCCTAAGGGGTTTATCTTAAAGGTCTTGTAGAGCTGCATCATCTCGCGATTCATAGCCTCGCGATCGTCTTTGTGCTTCTCCCGCAAAGCCGTCAAAAGAGGCTGGATCTTTTGCATCTGCTTCATCGACTTGTAGCTCTTGGCCGTAAGGGGCCACAAAGCTATTTTGATGAGGATGGTGACGATAATGATGGCTACGCCGTAGTTACCTACGATAGAGTAAAACTTCCTTAAAAGCCAAGCTAGAGGGTTAGCCAAAAACCAAAACCAGCCTAGGTCAATACTCCGGCCTAGGTTATTGCCGGCTTGGGCCAGATCGCTAGTCTGCTTGGGCCCGTAGTAGAGGTTAAAATCGTAGTTGGCCTGACCATTGGGCTCTAACCTCAAGGGGTAGGAGATAACTAATTGGGCTTGATCGGAGGATTTATCGAAGCTCTGAAGCCTTAAAACCGATGGCCCCTGGGCGTTATCTTGACCGCCTGAGAGAACTACGGCTGAGAGAAAATATTGATTCATATAGCCGAGCCAGTCAGCCCTGGTCAATTCGCCTTCAGCTGGCAGTTTAGATCCGGCCTTCTGAGCCGTGGTCGTAAAAACCTTACCACCCAAAAAACCGGCTACCGAATCGTAGCGGCCAACGCGGCCGCCGCCAAATGGTCCGACCGGAAGGCTTAAGCCTAAGCGGCCCCCATAAGCTCCACTACTAGTATTTTTAAGACTCACCCTCTGACCCAACAAATACGAGCCGGCCGTAAAAATAAAGGTCTTTTCAACCGTAAGCCCCCTGGCCGTCTGACCGGTCATAACCAAGGTCGCCACGCCGCCTGGCTCAACTGTTATATCACCTTGATTGGCCGAAAGCCTAAGTCTGGCCAAGTCCACGTAATCGCTGCCGTCAGAAATAAGCCGCAGGGCCAACGATTGCCCTGGCTGGTCAAGAGCTTGACTGACTAGCTGCTGAGGCTCATCGGGATCTTCGGAAGTAACTTTGGCCGCTAAATACTTTTTTAAGGTAAGTGATAAGAGTCGTCCCCCGCTCTCTGAGAAGACCGCCGTGTACTCTGGCGTCTGAACGGTTATCTGACGAATTGGCTCACTTACTCTTGGGGCGCTAGCCGCCGGATCGTTTGGATCGGTTGGACCGGTTGGCACAGCCGGGTCGGTAATAAGGAGATCTTCGCCGCTCACCCCTACCTCTTCGTTCCATGCCGACTCACCACCAGCCGCTTGAGTCAAGGGGGTCAGCTGACCTTGGGAACTAGTTGCGGCAGGGGTTTGGACAACTGGTTTAGGTGGGGGCGGGAAGAAAACCGGATAGAGGTAACTTACGGCCAAAAAAAAGCCAATCAAGGCCAAAGTGGTCATAAAAACGCGTTTGTCCATTAATATTACCTTTAATCCTTACCGAGATCCTTATTATCTAGAGCACGAGAAAAATTATCGATTTTTGGCCCCTTTGGGCCATCTTCGATGTTGAACAGTCTATCGTTTGGCCTTTCGAGAGGGCTATCGAGAGGACTATCGATGCGATTACTATCCGGGAGTGGGCCGCTTCCCTTGACCGGGACGCCAGCCGGGGTCCGATCGCTATCTGGCACCGGGTCAAAACCACCAGAGCTAAAGGGATGACACTTAGCCACGCGGCGGAGGGCCAGCCAAGCGCCCCGCCACAGGCCATGACGTCGGAAAGCTTCAATGGCGTAGGTGGAACAGGCAGGGTGGAATCGACAGGTCGGGGGTTTTAGCGGCGAAATACATATCTGATAAAAGCGCAATAGCCAGATGATCGGCGCGGTCATCCACTGGCCCCTAAGCCAAGATCTAAAAAACTTTTCCCTCACAGGACTTTGGAGACTACTTGGCTCGAAACTTTTCGGGCCATTAGGGTCCCCAGCCTCTGGCTATCGGCAGCGGTTACCAAGGCTTGACCTAGGTAACCGCCGGATTTAGCGATAAAAAGGAGATCAAAGCCCTGGGGCCACTGAGCTCGGTTGAGCCTAAAAAATTCTCTGGCCACCCTTTTTAGGCGGTTGCGCACGACAGCCGGTCCTGATTTTTTGGTCACCGTAACCCCAAGGCGGTTTATGTCCAATCCATTGGGGCGACCGACGACCGTAAAGGCGCCCAGTCCGATTTTTAGCGAAATAGGGCCCCTCATGGCCAGATATTGGGCCCTCTTAAGGAGCTTGGCCGTTTTAGGTAGAGCTAAAGGTCGCATCAAGAGCCACCAGATGGGGAATATTTCCCCAAAGACGCCGCTTTAGACCGACAGGCGCTTGCGCCCCTTGGCCCGGCGGCGGCGAATGACCGCAGCCCCGGCCTTTGTCCGCATGCGGACAATAAAGCCATGAGTGCGCTTTCTCCTGGTATTGTGGGGCTGGAAAGTTCTCTTCATCAAAATCTCCCAAGAAAACCCTGGCCCATGGCCCTGGTTTTTACTGGTTTAAGGGGTTTTTAGTAAACTATAAGTTTTCAGTCAGCCTTGACGTCAAGCCGTCTGACTGATAACATCATCTGGTTGACAATTTTAGGTCGTTGACAATTTTGGTCGTTGACAATTTAACTGTCAACATTTGGCCGTCAACTTTAAAATCCTCAAACAAAAACCAATATCAAATATGCGGCGCTACTCACCTCGGGCTTTTTCCAGGGCTTCGGACTTCTTTTTGCACTCAATGCACAAAGTCGTAACCGGCCTAGCCTCAAGCCGTTTAATGCTGATGTCGCCTCCGCAGGATTCACAAATACCAAATTCACCGGCCTCTATTCTCTCTAAGGCTTCGGTGATCTTGGTTAAAAGCATCCTTTCCCTTTCCCGTAACCTCAGAATGAAACTTCTGTCGGATTCAATAGAAGCCCGGTCGGTGGGATCGGGGTAATTAATGGTCTGATCGTTCATATCGGCCATTGTTTCATCGGCGTTTTGTAGGATTTCGTTGCGCTGCTGTAATAGAAGTTCCTTAAAATACTTCAGCTGACCTTCATCCATAAGTGACCACCGTTTTTAAATTTTCTACCGGACCGGCTTTATGGCCTCGTACCCCTGGAGGCCTGAATCCGTAATAGTAACAAAATAGGCCGGGTCTTGTAAAGGAAAAAAAATTTAGCCAAGTAATTAGCCAAGTAGCAAGCTGGCGGCAGGCCCTACCTTAGGAACAACTTAGAAAAAATTTAGGAAGCTTAGAACAACTATGCTCCAAACGCTCAAAAAAACCCTTAAAAATATCCCTCATCGGGCGGCTTCGGCCATGGCTTACTCACTAAGTGGGCTGTCTTTAGCCTTTAAGAAAGAAGAATCCATAAGGCTTGAGACCATCGCCCTGATCCTTTTGGTGGCCATCTTAGCTTTGGTCCCCTGGCCAATTTGGAAAAAAATTACCTTAATCGCCGCCTTTATGCTCATACCTTTAACGGAACTTCTAAACTCGGCCCTGGAAGATCTCTGCGATCTGGTCTCACCTCAATATAACGAAAAAATTAAATCAGCTAAAGATAAGGCCTCAGCCGCCGTTTTAATAGCAATTATCATAGCTATATTTACATTATTTGCTCTTATCGCCTTTTAAGAGTATAATAATGGCCAAGCTTTTAGGCTTTCAAGTTTTCAAAGCTT
>JAITJB010000244.1 GCA_031279155.1 Deltaproteobacteria bacterium
CTTATATATGACTGGCAATCCTCGCCTTACCACAAACCTGGAGTTGGCTTACGCCCCCCCGCAAGGGTTTGGTGGTCGGAGTAGCTTTCACTGGGAAGCCTACAACTACGTCAGAGACATTCCAGCAGTCCAGGCTAACGGCCAGCCAGCCACGACACTGCCTACTAGAGTTAAGAGTCAAGATTTAGGTTCATTAGACCTACAATTAAGCTATCGCTTCAACGATACTTACAAAGTAGTTTTTGATGTGACTAATGTTCTTGATAAAAAGTATCTCGGAAACGGCGCTGGCAGCTGGGCGCAGGGTAATTACGACTTTACCTTCAGTCCTCGGCCGCCCAGGGCCTTTTATCTTGGCTTACAGATGAATTGGGACAACTAATTTAATTTGTAGTCTTTCTTTATCTTGTTTCTCTTATGCTATCACGAGAAAAGCCGGAGATTTATTTTCCACTTTTCTCGTGATGCAGCATTAAATATAGGCATATTATGGAGACAACTCTGGAGACCTTAGCTGACTTCGAGAGGTGTTTCAGTTCTCAGGAAACATGTTTGGATTACCTGCTGGAACACCGCTGGCCAGATGGACCAGTATGCCCTTATTGCCAGAGCCATAAATTATGGCGCTTTGGTCCGGTTTTGGAGTGCTCTGGCTGCGGAAGGCAGATCCGAATCATGGCCGGGACCTTGTTTCAGGATTCCAAGCTAGATTTAAGGATTTGGTTCCGGGCCGTTTGGTATTTGGTAAATAACCATAACGGTATCAGCGCCTCTGAGCTCAGCCGGGAGTTGGGCATAAGGTATCCCACGGTTTGGAGCCTTCTTCACAAGTTAAGATGGGCCATGTTCGCAGATTTACGTGTTCCTCTAACCGGACGCGTTGAAGTCGGCGAGGTCTTCTTAACTAGCCCCGATAGCCTTCAGTCTGGCTTATCAAGCTTGAGATCGGAACGCCTGGCTATAGCTGTCGAATACGACGGTCAATCTTTAGGGCGCCTCAGGATGAGAGTTATTGATTCGGCTAAGGGCTACTTTAGGCGATTTATCGAGGAAAATGTTGAACTTACTAGCACCCTCATTATCCCGGACCGGCTAAAAGACCAAAGCCTAGAGGCCGACTACAACTGTCTAACGACGTCTGATTTGGCTAAGGCTTCTAGCTTCCCGCCTATTAGTCAAATAAGCAGGGTGGAAACTTTATTTAAAGGCTGGCTTATGGAGACCTTCCAAGGAGCGGTTAGTGAGGCTTATCTGGACAATTATATCGACGAGTTCGTCTTTAGGTTCGATAGGCACTATCAAGAGAACCGGGGTTGGGTCTTCAGGCAAGTGATCGATAGAGCCATTCAGACACCACCAATCAGGCAAGATCGCATTATGAGGATCCGATCTTATATTTAAGTTTTTCCATAATGGATTTACCGATTATGGCCGAAAGCCTTACGGGAACAGCGTTTCCGATCTGTCTCATGCATTTTGACCAAGAGGAATAAAAATGATAATCATCCGGGAAAGTCTGTATCCGCGCGCTCTCCCGAACCG
This sequence comes from Deltaproteobacteria bacterium, assembly GCA_031279155.1. Taxonomy (GTDB): domain Bacteria; phylum Desulfobacterota; class Desulfarculia; order Adiutricales; family Adiutricaceae; genus JAISWF01. The sequence continues at coordinate 1,543 of JAITJB010000244.1, forward strand.
TATAATATCTTAGAGCCCCGTCATCTAAAACAATCATATTTTCGCCGCCTGGAACTCCGTGCACTCCCGCTTTAATCGTCTTAGAAGGCTCGTCTAAAAGGCTCCCGCAGTGGCCAGCATACGGGCGAGCGCCGCTTCGATACTCATGATTTACAAACCCAAAATTTACGCCCTTTTGAGGCTCGCCAAGCCCGGATAAAGCATCGCGCACTGTCCGCCAGCGCTGTTTGGCGTAGGGAAAGTCAAAAGACTTACGTATGGCGCAAGGACGGTCTTTTTTGGCAACTTTATGCTCTTCCCAATAAGAGCCATCGCCAAATTTGGCGTAATCCAGAGCCTCTTTAAAATGAGAAGCTTGGGGAAACGACCAATTTGCGTTCAGATCTTTTCGGAAACCGACAATTATCAAGCGATAGCGCATTTGGGGTATGCCATAGTCAGCGGCGTTTACTAGGCGGAAGACCACATCGTATTCTAGGCCGCTGTGGTGCTTGGAGGCATTGTAATCTTCCAGAAGCTTTAAATGCCCTCTCCATTCCATTTCGCTCTTAGACGCCAACTCCGGGTGGGTCAATTGAAGTAAGATATATCTGAAATAAGGACTAAACGACGGCCTTAAAAGCCCTTTGACGTTTTCAAAAATGAAGCCAATTGGCTTTAGCTCTCGCACCGCCCGAACAGCTTCCGGGAACATATCGCGAGCGTCTCTATTAGCCCTATGTTTTCCACCTAGTGAAAACGGTTGGCACGGCGGCCCGCCTGAGAGAAACTTTACATCACTTTCAAAGTCGCTATAGTTAACCATCCGGGCATCTGTTTGAATAACATTCCAATTACTAAGGCCTCCATAGCCGCGAGCGATATTGGCCAATAGATTATCGCAGCAATTTTTATCCCAATCTATCAGGGCAATGGGCTCAAACCCGGCTTGGTGGAGGCCCAAGGCCAGACCGCCGGTTCCGCAGAATAGCTCGAGGGAGCTAAGCGAGTGTTGCGAGCTCGGCGAATTTTGTGAGTTTAGCGAAATTACCATGGTTTTTTCTTTGACTGACGCAGGCTCTTAAATTTGACTAGATTTGTTATAGGGAATTTACCGGAAATTTGCAAAGGATTTTTTAGGCTTAGAGCAGGCTTTCGAGCGAAGGAGACTCAAGGAGTAATATTCATCATATGAGTATGTAAGGATGATTAGATTAATATATTTATAAAATAATTTTTAAAAAAGAGAACTGTCTTAATATACAAATAAAGTATAATCATGGATAAAGCAATCTTAGGCCTAGAGAGCCCAGATCGGCGCCGCGACCTTTAAATTTTGGAATCACTTGATTTTCGTCATTTTTTTTCGGTCTTGCTCTTTTTTAAATTTATTTGGTAAAATGCCTAGGTATTAGGCTATAGCCATAGAGCCAGGATGAACTGTCCATTATCGTGGGCCATCGTGAACCAGTAGTGGGTTGGCCTGCCCAAGCGACAGCGTCTTTTTCCGGGGACTTAGCCTGTAAAAATTAAAAATTAATTAATATTAAAATAAAATAGCCGCTTTTTAGCTGGGACTGAAAAAATTCAGCCTTTTAGGTTATTATTTTGTCAAACACCTATTTATTTTCTTCGTATAGCATGTTTAATTAAATAGTTATCATTAACCATCTCAGATATATAAAATATCTGGGTTGTCAACACACCGGGCTGGACTGAGCTTTCGTTAGTTGGCTCGATGGAGAGTAAATGCGATTTCAAAAACTGCCAATTTTGGTCCTTTTGGGGGCTTTGGCCATTATAACCGCTTCTTGTGTTACAAGCAGCAATAAATCAACCATGGGGCGACAAGCTTCCATGGTGGCCCGGGAAGGGCGTGAGGCCAGGACCAGATATTATCGGCTGGGACCAAAATTTGAAAAACAGCTCGATGAGATGGTTGGCCAAGAGATCATGGCCCTAGCTGGCCGCAAAGAGGATCTCCCTTTAGAATTAAATCGGGATGTCTTAGTTAACCTCAATTATTTTTTAAATGACGCTCGCGGTTTTATGAGCCGGTCTTTGGAGCGCGGCCAAAAATACATCCCCATGATGAAGGCCATATTGCGGCAAAAGGGTTTGCCGGAGGATCTGGTGTATTTGGCCTTAATCGAGAGCGGCTTTAGGACCGATGCCGTCTCAACGGCCCAGGCCGTAGGCCCTTGGCAGTTTATAGCTTCGACTGGCCGTAATTATGGTCTGACCATCGATGAGTGGGTCGATGAGCGCATGGACCCGGTCAAGAGCACCTACGCCGCCGCCGACTATCTGACCGCCCTCCACGATATGTTTAACTCTTGGCCCTTAGCCATTGCCGCCTATAACAGCGGTGAGGGCAAGATCCAAAAGGGCATGCGCAATCCCGAAGTCGATAACTATTGGGATATGGCTAAGGATAACTATCTAGCCAACGAGACTAAGCGCTATGTGCCGAGTTTTTTGGCCGTGGCCATTATCGCTAAAGATCCGGCGGCCTACGGGCTAGATGTGGCCAGCTCCTCACCAGACGCTTGGGAGGACGTGGTGGTCCCGGAATCGGTCGATCTCGAGCTGGCGGCTAAGCTCGCCGGCAGCACCTTAGATCGCCTCAAAGAGCTCAACCCGCATTTAAAGAAGATGACCACCCCGCCAGGGGAATCAAACTTTGTGCTCAGAGTCCCTCAAGGCTCAACCGGCCAATTTTATCGCTCTTACGTCCAACTGCCAGCCTCCCTACGCGGCGGCGGTCTTCTCATTTACGCGGCTAGGCGCGGTGAGACAGTTGAGCAGGTCGCCTCAACTCACGGCTTAACGCCTGAGGTGGTCCGCCGCTATAATGACCTTGAGGGCTCTAGGTTGGCTAGGGGTCAAGAACTTATATTGCCATCGGCCATGCCGCCGGAAACGCCCACGGTTGTGGCCGCAGCTAACCGCAGCGATCGTCAGACGGCGGTCCCGACTTCTGCTTCAGAACCGGTTTACCGCACGGCGTCTCTCCCCACAGTTCCTTCGGCTTCGCCCAACATCCGGCCTGTCCGCCGTACGACTTCCGTCATCAACACCTTAAGTCACCGCGTTCGATCTGGCGATACTATTTCCGGCATAGCCCGTCTCTACGGGGTCCAGGCTGATCAGATTAGATCTGACAACCGGCTGGCCGGAAATACCATCCGCGAGGGTCAGGTTTTAACCATACGATCTAACCTGCCGCTGACCAGTACGGCCTCCAAGCGGTCGGGAGCTAATTGGGTCGAGGTCTCCGAAGGCGTCCCCATTTATCACACGGTCAAAAAGGGCGAGACTATCAGTATTATCGCCGCCAATTACCGGTTATCCCAAGATCAACTTAGATCTTTAAACGATCTAAGTGGCAACGCCATTCGGGCAGGTCAGAAGCTTAGGGTCGGAACTGGTCCGGCCCCAACTGCCGATGAAGGGCTCTACGTAGTCCAAGCAGGGGACACGGTTTCAGTATTAGCTGAGCGCTTTCATCTCAGTTCTGACCGCTTAAGGCAGTTAAACAACCTCGCAAACGACCGGCTTCAGATCGGCCAAAAGCTAAGGGTCGCCGACCCAATGGCCCGCGAAACTAGAGAAACGCCCGCCGCCGCTGCGATGACATCGACGTCTACCTCTACCTACAAGGTCGTAGCCGGCGACACCGTAAGCACCATAGCTGAACGCCATCAGATGACTTCTGAAGAGTTTAGGCGCTTAAATTTTCTAACTAACAATAACATCCGAGTCGGTCAAGAGCTTAAGGTGGCTGTAAAAGTTCCGGCGGCGGCGCCCGCCGCCGCGCCTAGCCAGGGCGGGGGTAAGGTTGCTACCTACGGCGTTAAGAGCGGCGACACCATATCGACCATAGCCGAGCGCTTTGGCATGACCGCAGCTAACCTTAGAGAGCTCAATAACCTTATCGGCGACTCCCTTAGGGAGGGGCAGACCTTAAACGTCAGCGCTTCTAATAGCCAAGAAGCTAACAGAGATTTAGCTAGTTCTAATATAGAACAAAGGTCTAATTCCGAAACTCTGCCCGTAGGCTCTCTCTACGAGGTTAAAAGCGGCGATAGCGTATCTATCATTGCCGAGCGCTTTGGCTTGAGATCAGCTCAATTAAGAGAACTTAATAATTTAACTAGCGACAAAATAATCGTCGGCCAAAAGCTTAAAGTGGGGAGCCCGCAAAATGCCTCTACCTCTCAGGTGGCCGCGCAAACAAGCTCGCCGACCTCTAATCAAGCGTCTCCAGCATCTCCAGCCTCTCAACCAACTCCGCCAGCGCCTCAGGCTGCAGCAGCGAGTACGCCATCGAGCCTCCCGCCAACTGACGCAAATGGTCTCTACGAGGTTAAAAGCGGCGATAGCGTATCTACCATTGCCGAGCGCTTTGGCTTGAGATCAGCTCAATTAAGAGAGCTTAATAACCTTACTAGCGACAAAATAAGGACCGGCCAAAAACTTAAGGTCTCTTTAAATGCCGGTCAGAGCGGACAGGTAAATCAGGCAAATCAGGCAAATCAGGCCTCAAGTACCATAGCTTCCGCCTCTCAAACTAGGGCTCCCGCTAGCGCGCCAAATTCTCCCTACGTAGTTAAAAGCGGCGATAGCGTATCCATCATTGCCGAGCGCTTTGGCTTGAGATCTGCTGAATTAAGAGAGCTTAATAAACTTCCCAATGACAACATCAAGGTCGGTCAAAAGCTAATCGTAACCCGCACCTCAGGGCCTACAGCCGGTACGTCTACCTCAGTTAGCCCATCAAAACCTGCGGCGGCTCCTGCGGCGCAATCTACTAGCGCGAGCGATCTCTACGAAGTTAAAAGCGGCGATACTGTTTCCACCATTGCCGAGCGCTTTGGCTTAAGATCCGCCGAATTAAGGGAACTCAATAATCTTACCGGGGATAATATCCGCTCTGGCCAAAAACTTAAGGTCACTCGCCTTAAACCGCCGGCGGCGCCATCTAGTAGCTTAAAGACCCATAAGGTGGAAGCCGGGGAAACGCTTTTTTCCATCGCTAGCCGCTACAATATGACCGTGGCCTATTTAAAAGAGCTAAATTCCAAAAGCGATGACTCGCTTAAGCCTGGTCAGATACTCATAGTCAATTAGCCAAGATCTAGCCAAAATCTAGCCAAGCTCGCTAGAGCGAGCCAAAAAAACCTAAGTTAAAAAACGCAATTTAAAACCTAAATTATTAACCCCCTACAGGGGCCAAAGGCCCCTGTAGGGGGTTAATTTGAATCTAATAAGCTTTGAGGTCTTTGAGTCTGTTAATCCCAGAGGCCGGCTTTTTTAAATACCGGTGTTGGATCAACTAAGTGGTACTTCCACCAGTCCTCATGATCCGAGGCCTTTTCACCTAAGTAGAGAGCCATGAGCTGATTTAGGTGGAGGATGGGCACGCGGTTATTCATGCGGGCTGAGACTTCCCTCATCTCCAGGTTCATCTGGCACATGGCGCAGGTGGTGACCAAAAGATCGGCGCCGGTCTCATAGGCGCCGGTGACAATGAGGGTAGCCAGCTCTTCGGCGATTTCCGGATAAACAGCCGAGACAAAGGCGCTACAGCACTTGTGGGGGTAAGGCCAGGGAACCGGGGTGCCCCCGATCTCGGTAATGATCCTCTCCACAGTGTCCCTAGGCGGACCGACAGGTCTTAAGACTTTGGGGTACATGGCCCCGCAGCCGTAGTAGACGGCCACCTTAAGGTCTTTCAAGGGCCTGACGCCTTCAAAGGTCACGCTCTTGAGTCTGGCCAAGTTAAAGACGTGGTGATAGAGGTCATAGATGTTTAAGATGGGATCGGTCAGGTTAATGCGACCGAACTTGTTTTCGTACTTTTCCCTGGTCTCTGGTTCGTGCTCTAGGTGGTACCTGGAGGTGGTCCAGTTGCGGTAACAGTTGGGGCAGGGAATGACTATGGGGCGGCCTTTCGGCGCCTTGGATTGGTTACGGGCGCCCAAACCAATGGGGATCTCGTGGTCAACAGCGTGGCCAGAAGAGGAGCCGCAGCAGTTCCAGTCTTCCAGTTCGTAGAATTTGACCTTAAGTTTATCCAAGACGATCTGCATAGGCAGGTTGGATTCCTCCACGCCTGTCTTCATGGTACAGCCCGGGAAATACGTGGCTTCCAACAGGTATTCGGACATTGACGGCCTCCTATCGATCGCGCCAGGTGCCGTTCAATATTTTGCGGACCTGGGAAATGCCCGAGCTCATCAGCCTAGAGGGCAGCAGATGGAGCTTGCGCATGAGAATCATCTTGGTCCCCAAAATGGCGTCTTGCATCCAGGCTTTGGGGCCGCTACCGATGGTGTAAAGCTTGTGGAGGCCCATCAGCTCGACTTTGGAACACCGACCGTGAAAGCGTACTGAAGTTAGAAAAGCTTTGTGAAACAGAAACAGGGGCTTGTCTCCTATGGGAAGATTCTCATGGAGACATTCTTCACGCAGATAGTCCATGACCCCGGCGATGTTGATAGCCATGGGGCAGACGGCGGCGCAGGCGTGACAACCAGCGCAGCGCCAGATAGTGGTGGAGGTCAAAGCCTCCTTTTTCAGCCCGAGTACCGCCAGCCTCATGATCCCGTGGGGACCGTAGTCCATGTAGGGATACATGGGACAACCACCTGAACAGCTCATGCATGTCAGGCAGGAGTTGAGATCAGTTCCGGCCACTTCGCCAATCCTCTTGGCAAAGCCCAGATCACTCTGACTCATGCTGATCGGTTCTGAGGATGAGAATTTCTTCTCTTCCTTCTCCATTATAGACTCCTAAGGTTAAGGGGTTGAGAGCGGGAATCTCAAAGGTGGCCTCGACCGAACCGGAGAGGGCTTGACCACGGTCAGCCGGATTACTCATGACGCCAAAGGGGTCAATAGCACCAATCCTGATTCAATCTCGAAGCCAGCATCCAAGGCTCCCTATTTGCTCCGAAACAGGTACAGTATAACACGATAAGCTTAAGAGGGCAATGTATTTTATTGACGGATGTAAAAATTTTTTGACGAAATTTGGTAAGGAAAATGGCCTGGAAAATTGGCGAGGTTAAGAAAGGTAGGCGATGGCGGTGGAAAAAATGGTTACGCTAGTTCCCATAATTGATGGGATGGTAGCTTGCTGAGGGAGATGGTAGCCTGCGAGGCTTTGGTATAAGTGGCTACGTTAGTTCGCACAATTGATGGTAATAATAACCTGCGAAGGCGGTGGAAAAAGTGGCTACGCTAGTTACCACAATTATGAGTATGGCGGCTACAAATTCAGCTCAATACCTATCGGACAGTGATCCGATCCCGTGACATGGGGTTCATGCCAGGCTCGGGTTAACATTGGTTCCAATTCTGCGGAGACAAAGAAATAATCGATTCGCCATCCATCGTTTCGGGCCCGTTCGCCGGCTCTATATGACCACCAGGTGTATTGAGCTTCTAGATCGCCATTTAAGTGGCGAAAAGCATCAATATAGCCTTTTTTGATCATAAGGGTCAAAAAAGCCCGTTCGTGGTCTAAAAATCCCGAGACCTCCCGGAACATGTCGGGATGAGCCAGATCGATCTCGCGATGGGCGATATTAAAATCACCGCAGACGACAACGGGTTTTGTCTTCCGTAAGTATTGGGCGTAACTTAAAAAAGACTCAAAGTAGCCCATCTTGTAGTCCAAGCGATCTTCGCTACTTTGGCCGTTGGGAAAGTAAATATTAAGAAAATGGAACTTATCCATTTCTAGATGTAATAATCGCCCTTCTTTGGCGAAGTATTCATCGGGCAGTTCGCGGACGACGTTTAGGGGGTTTGTCCGACTGTAGACCACTACCCCGCTGTAGCCCTTTTTAATGGTCGGCCAGGAAAAAAAGGATTGATAGCCGTTTGGTTCGGTCAGGGTACTTTCCAACTGTTCGGGCCGGGCCTTGGTCTCTTGGAAGGCTATTAGATCGGCAGATGTGGTCTTAAACCAGGGCCAGAAGGTGGGTTTAGCTGAGGCGGCCCTCAGGCCGTTAACGTTCCAAGAATATAATTTCATTTAGATGGCCAATATTTTTAAGTTTTTAATTATTATTTTTAGGAAAAATCCATGGTTTTAGATTTGTGGCGCTTTTGTTTGAGGCATTCTTCTAAGCGATAAGTCAGGCGGCTGTGGCGGGCGTCTTCGGCGTCGTTAGCCACCGCCCGCCTTAAGGCGTCGGGGGAGCCGACTAAGAAGACCATTTGACGGCCTCGGGTAACGGCGGTGTAGATGAGCTTGCGCCTGAGCATGATGTGGTGTGAGGAATGGATGGGAATGACAACAGCCGGAAATTCCGATCCCTGGGCCTTGTGGACGGTAGAGGCCCAAGCCAAAATGAGCTCGTCTATTTCCGAAAAATCGTAGACGACCTTTTTATCGTCAAAGACCACCCTCAGTTCTTGGGCTTCGTTATCTAAGGCAAAAATTCGTCCCATATCGCCGTTATAGACGTCTTTGTTGTAGTCGTTTCGAGCTTGCATGACCCGGTCGCCAATTTTTAAGATCTGGCCAAAGCGGTTGACCATAGGGCCGGTCGAGGGGTTTAAGTAGCGGCTAAGTTGCGTGTTTAAGTTTACGGTCCCCAATTCCCCCTTGCGGGTTGGCGACAAAACCATGATGTCAGAGGTCGGGTCTAAGCCAAGTTTCCTTGGGATGCGCTCGGAAACGAGTTTTACAATCTTTTCGACTATGCGTTCGGGATCTTCATCGGCGACAAAGTGAAAGTCGGAGTCGGAATTGATGGCTAGGCCCTCGGGAGTCTGGCCAGAATTGATCCTATGGGCGGCGGTAATGATGAGGCTCTTTTCAGCCTGCCGGAAGATTTTGGTTAACCTCTTTCGGGGGATGGCGGGGCAGTCTAAGATATCGGCCAAAACCCGGCCCGGTCCCACCGGCGGCAGCTGATCTTGATCGCCAACAAATATGATGGCCGTTGAGCTAGGCAGAGCCGAAAGAAGCTGGTTAAGTAAGAGAATATCGAGCATCGAGGCTTCATCGATTAAGATCATATCGAGATCTAAATGATTGTCGGGTCCATGGACAAAGCCTCCGCCCGGAACGTATTCCAGCAGGCGATGGATAGTCTTTGTCGGGAGACCAGTAGCCTGGCTTAAGCGTTTGGCTGCCCGGCCAGTAGGGGCCACCAAGGCGATTTTGGCCGTAACCGCGTTCCAGATAGCGCAGATGGCCTTGGTCATGGTGGTTTTGCCGGTCCCAGGGCCGCCGG
>JAITJB010000006.1 GCA_031279155.1 Deltaproteobacteria bacterium
ATGCCGCTAATTACAAGTTTATTGGTCCTGACATCGAAGACGATCTTTTCAGCCAAGGCGTTGGCGCAGCTGTCCGCAAGGGCGATCCCATTTTAGCCGACCTAAACAAGGCCTTAGAGGGGATCTACGCTGACGGCACCTTTAAAACCTTAAACCAGAAGTATTTCCCCTTCTCCTTATTACCCTCGGTCTGGCACTAAGACTCATAAGAGGGTAGCCTAGCTAATACAAGTTTGGCTAGCATGAGATTGGCTCACAAGCAAATCTAGCCAGCCAATCTCATAAGCTAAGCTCGCAAGCAAAGCTAACAAGCAAAGCTAGCTAGGCGCCCTCTTTAGGAAGGCCTTTTGAGTTTTTCTCCCTTCATGGGTTGGGGCGGCCAGATCGCCTTAGGAGTGGGGCTGACCGTTGTTACCGCCCTTTTGACCTTGGTCTTAGGCTTAGGTCTCGGGCTCTTTGTGGCCATCTTAAAGCAGTCCAAGTGGCCGGCGGCCAGGATTATCGGCGACGCCTATACGACGATAATTCGCGGCACGCCGGAACTTTTAATTGTCCTTTTGGCCTTCTTCGGTAGCACCATCGCCCTCCACCGCCTGACCACCCTTTTTACTGGCCGCGATCTATGGATCCAAGTTCCGGTCCTAGTTTGCGGGGTTATCGCCCTTAGCGTTATTTTCGGCGGTTACGCCGCCGAATCAATTCGAGGCGGCATGCTCTCGATCCCTAAAGGTCAAATTGAGGCCGCTGAAGCTTTTGGGCTATCCCCTTTTTCCATCTTATTGGTCATCAAAATCCCCCTCATCTGGCAGCATGCCTTACCAGCCTTAGGTAACAACTGGCTATCGTTAATTAAATCGACTTCCCTTTTAAGTTTACTTTCCATGGAAGAGCTAATGCGCAAATGCACTTTAGCCGCCAACGATACGGCCCTCTACTTTCGCTTCTACCTAGTTGCCGCAGCTATCTATTTGGCCTTAACGGGCCTAAACGTCATGGTACTCCATAAATTAGAATCTACCGCTAGGAAAAAAAGTTAAGCCTATAACATGGATCTCTTAATCGATAACCTCCCCCAATACGGTCGGGCCTTACTGACCACCTTGAGCCTAATGATCCTAGGACTTGTGGGGGGATTTTTCCTAGCCGCGCCCATCGCCTTAATATCGGTTGAAGCGCCCCGCCCCTTTAAACTTGGGGCTTTGATCTACACGACTTTCTTTCGGGGTACTCCACTATTAGTTCAAGTCTTTATGATCTACTACGGCCTGGGCCAGGTTTGGGTTATCCGGCACACCTTTTTGTGGGCGGCTTTTAAAGAGCCTTTCTTCTGCGCTATATTAGCCTTAGCCTTAAACACTTCGGCTTATACCGCTAACATCATTAAGGGCGCCATCCAATCGGTTCCCAAAGGAGAAATTGAGGCCGGGGCGGCCTTTGGCCTTAATCGGGCAAAACTATACCGCTACATTATTTTGCCCTACGCCTTGAGATTATTTTTGCCGGCTTACGGGAGCGAGGTCATTATCATCATGAAGGCCACATCGCTTGCGGCAACTATCACTCTTTTGGATTTAACAAGCTTAGCTAAACTCATAATGTCACGGACCTTCCGGCCCTTTGAATCCTTTATCATAACCGCCTCTATCTATATAGCCATTACCTTTGTTTTAACTAGAATCCTAAAACTTATCGAAAGAACAATCTCCCACGAAGATAAAATCGACCGCCTTAACCGCGCCCCGGAGGGCCAATTCTGATAGTCAATTTTGATAACCAATCCCGATAGCCAATTCTGATAACCAACGCTGATAGCCATGGAGCCAGCCTAAATAGTTATGATGGATATTGAAGAGTTTTTATCTTTCGCCTGTAAGATGGCCGACCTTAGCCGTCAAATCATTCTTAGGCCCAAAGAGGTGAGCCAATCCTTTGAGCTCAAAGACGATCTGAGCCCGGTTACAATTATTGACTGCGAGATCGAAGAGACGCTCAAAAAGACTATCGCCGAAAAATATCCCGAGCACGGTTTTTTTGGCGAGGAGACTGGACGCGATAGCCTACATGCTCCTTTTAGTTGGGTAATCGATCCCTTAGACGGCACCAAAGCCTTTATCGCCGGCCTCCCGGTCTATAGCACCTTGATAGCCTTAACTTTTGAGGGCAATCCCATTTTAGGCGTGATGGATTTTCCGGCTACCCAAGAGCGTTTTGTGGCCCATAAATCTGGCTTAACCTACCGTAACGGCCTTCCCTGTCGCACAAGGCTAGATCCCAAAGAGCCCATCATGGCTATCTCTAACCCCGAGGGCTTTGAGGTAAGTGAAAAGCCTCTCTTAGATAAAGTGAGATCGCTAGCCAGCTTTGCCGTCTACGGCGGTAGTAGCTATGTCTACGGCTCTCTAGCCGCTGGCCGCATCGATCTGGCCATGGATAGCGGTTTAGACCCCTTTGACTATCTGGCCTTGGCCCCGGTCATTGAGAGAGCTGGCGGCCTCATAACCGATTGGGAGGGAAATAATCTAACCATCAATTCTGGGCGCCGGATCTTAGCCTCAGGGAGCCCAAGGCTTCACGCCAAAGCCATAGAAATAATTAACAGCTAACTTACGATGTTTTGTAATCCAAGCATTATCCAGATATCAGAAAAACATCCCGAACAGGCTTTCTTCAATATCAAGCCCTTTTTAAAGTGGCCTGGCGGCAAAAGGCAGCTTTTACCGGCTCTAACCCAAGCCATAAGCTCGCTACCGGAGGATTTTTACTCTCTCCACTACTATGAGCCCTTTGTGGGCGCCGGAGCATTACTCCTACACCTTAGGCCCCGCCTAGCTACTATAAATGACTTTAATCAACAATTAATTTTTACTTACGAAGCCATTAGAGATAATGTTGATGAATTAATTGCCTTACTGTCGGTCCATGCCGCCAATAACAGTTCGGAATATTTTTACCATATAAGAAACCAAGATAGAGATGCTAGCGTATTTTCCAGCATGGAAAAGACAGAAAAAGCAGCAAGATTAATCTATCTAAATAGAACCTGCTTTAATGGCCTCTACCGGGTCAACTCTGGCGGTTTTTTTAATGTCCCCTTTGGCCGCAATCCGAGGCCTAAAATCTGCGACGTTAAACTTTTAAAAGCCCTTAACCTTTATCTTTCTGGCCAAGGAAGCCAAGCTAGCCAAGCTAGCCAAGGTAGCCAAGATAGTCAAGATAGCCAAGACAGCCAAGATAGCCAAGCTGGCCAAGCTGGCCAAGCTGGCCAAGATAGTAAAGCTAACCAAATCACCATCACCTGCGGCGACTTTGAACAAGCCGTTAGTACGGCTCAAAAGGCAAGTTTCATCTATTTCGATCCACCTTATCATAGCCAAAACCAGAGTAATTTTACCGATTACCAGCCTGGCGGCTTTAGTGATCAAGATCAGATTAGACTTAGGGATACCTTTATGAGCCGGACCAAAGCCGGGGCCAGATGCCTTTTAAGTAATGCTGATACGGTTTTTATCCGAGATATTTACGGTAACTTAGGCTTAAAAATTATCGGCCTTAAAGCTAAGCGGATAATAAATTCCGATAGCTCTGGCCGAGGCTTTGTCGATGAGGTCTTAATACAAAACTGGTAGTTTTTGCGGCGCCTAAAATGATTTTGACGCTAAAAACATGCGGCGCTAGCCCAAAGGCTGATTTAATTCTTGATTTCATGGCTCTATTGTATTAACTTATTAAGGTTAAGCGGCGCCCGCCCGGCGACCCACTTTTAAGGGCTAGGCCTTTAAAGGCCTACTTTTATAGGATTTTTTTGGCTTTTTGAGCGCGGCGGCGCTTTTTTTGTCCGACCAGACTTAAACTACTAGTAAATTTTCGGGGAAAAAATGCTCGAGTTTCTACGCAAAAAATCAGGCGGCGTTTTCAGTATCGTCATCATCGGGGCCATAGCCCTGGTTTTCATTTTCTGGGGCATTGGCGGACAAAATTCCGGCAGTCCAGATGACATCCGCATCAATGGGCAGCCCGTACCCTTATCGGCTTATGCCGATATGCAGGAAAACGTCCTGGAAAATTTAAGATCCCAAAACCAAAACCAAACCCTTACGCCCACTGATCAATTGCGGGCTCGCCAGCAAGCCTTGGGCTTTTTAGTCGAACGTCAGCTCCTCTTAGATCTAGCCAAGAAGACTGTCCGCACCTCTTCGGTTGCCGAAATCAACCAGGCCGTTAAATCTAACCCGGCCTTCCAAGTTGACGGGCGCTTCAGCTTTAAAGCCTACGAGGAAATAGTACCTAGGTATTACAACCGCTCCTTGGCCGCCTTTGAGGCCAACTTAGCTGACGATCTTGTGGTCAGCCAAGTAGCTAACCTAATTCAGCAGTTGGCCTACTCTCCCAAAGGCGCTGTCTTAGATGACTTCCACTTTACCGAAGATAAACTTGCCCTAGATTTTATCTTCTTTCCTAATTCGGCTTATCTTGGCGGGCAAGAGCCCGATGAAGAGGCCCTTTCAGCCTACTACGAGATCAATAAAGAGCGCTGGCGGGTTCCGGCTGAAGTCAAAATCGATTACGTTAAAGTTGATATTGATTCTTTCATTGACCAAGTTGAGGTCACCGAAGCTGACTTAGAGGACGCCTACATAGAAGATAGCGAGTCTTTTTTCTCGCCCGAAGAGGCCGAGGTTAGTCATATCCTCCTTAGGTTTCCTACCCTAACTCCTAGTGAGGAACAAAAAAGTGAGGCCTTAATCTTAGCTCAGGCCGCCCTAGCTAGGCTCGCTGAGGAGGACTTCGATGTGGTAGCCAGCGAGCTATCCCAAGATTCCGCTTCGTCTGCTACCGGCGGTTCCCTTGGTACTGTCAAACGCGGCGAAACGCTCCCGGCCTTTGAAGAAGCCATCTTCGGCCCTGGTAAAGATAGCCCCGGCACGGTCATTGGTCCCATTGAGACTCTTTTTGGCTACCACCTAATTAAGGTTGACTCTTACACGCCTGACCACACTAAGACCCTCGAAGAAGCCGCGCCCGAACTTACCGCCATCATCCAGCGCCGCAAAGCTAGGCGCTTAGCTATCAACCGGATAGAAGATTTACTAGAAGCTCTTCCGACAACTATTTCGCCCTCTAACCTTAGAAACACGGCTACCAGCTTAGGATTGGACGTCTTAGAGAGCGATTTTTTCTCGGTAAACTCGGGGGCCCCGGACTTTTTAGAGGGCAGTCCCGATATCTTAGCCTCCGTTGTCGATACCCCTGTTGGCCGGGTAGGCGACCCCATTGATACGCCGGAAAGTTTAGTTGTTTTTTCGCCCACAGAGATTAAAGAATCGTATTTGCCGCCCTTAACCGATGAATCGGTCCGCGAAAAAGCCGCTAGCGATTGGAAAGAGCAGGTAGCCGATGTGGAGGCCAAAAAGGCGGCCAGCGACTTTTTAAAATTGTTCCTCTCTGACTGGTCGCAAGCGGAGTTACCAGAGGGCGCCGAGCGAGAGAGAACAGATCTTTTTGCCCGCATGAAATTTTACGAAGCCAGTAATTACCTGGTTGAAAGCGAGCCCTTAAGCTTTTTAAATCAATATTTTGCCTTAGCTAAAGTTGGCGACCAAGTGACAAGCCCGATAAAAGTGGAATCCGATCTAAACCCGGGCTACATCATCCTCAAGGTCACCCAAACTGAGGCGGCTGACGAATCAATTCTCACGCCCTCAGATCTTATTCAGCGCCAGACTACGGCTAGATCGTCTCTTTCTAAGGCCGCCTACGAGTTTTGGGCCCAAGCCGGCCGCAGCTCAGCTAAAATACAGCTTCCGCCTGAAGTTGAGGCCATGTTTACTGAGGATAACCAATAGAGAAAACTTTCTTCTCTATTGGTTAGGGCCTTACGGCCAATATGTTTTTAGGGTTACCGCTTATTTTTGGGGTTAATAATGTTTGACAAACTATCTGACAAGTTATCATCAGTCTTCTCCAAGCTCCGGGGCCGGGGCAAGATAACCGAAGCCGATCTCAAGGAAGCCTTCCGCGAGGTCAGATTGGCTTTACTGGAAGCCGATGTCAACTACAAGGTTGTCAAAGAATTCCTCTACACCGTCCAAAGTAAAGCCTTAGGTCAAGACATCCTCAAAAGCCTGACCCCGAGTCAACAGGTCATTAAGATAGTCTACGATGAGCTGACCTTAATGATGGGCGGAGCTTTTACCGGTTTAGAGCTTACTGGAAAGCCCCCCTGGCCCATCATGCTGGTCGGCCTCCAAGGATCTGGTAAGACGACTACCGCCGGAAAATTAGCACTGTACCTTAAAAAGCAGGGCCGCAATCCTTACTTGGTCCCAGCTGACGTGGCCCGCCCGGCAGCTATTATTCAGCTCACTAAGCTGGCCGAAGAGCTCGAGGTCCCGGTTTACCCCTCAACCACCGACATGTCGCCGGTGGAAATCGCTAAGGCCTCCTTGGTCTCAGCTGGCTCAGCCGGCGCCGACACCATCATCATCGATACCGCCGGGCGCCTCTCCATTGACCAAGAACTAATGACGGAATTAACAAAGATTAAAAGCGTCACCAATAGCGTTGAGATCCTCTTAGTGGCCGACGCCATGACCGGCCAGGAAGCGGTAAACATCGCCGAAGAATTTAACCGAAGGCTCGATTTAACCGGAGTCATCCTCTCGAAGATGGAAGGCGACGCCAGAGGCGGCGCGGCCATGTCCATTAGAGCCGTTACCGAAAAACCGCTTAAGTTTTTAGGCACAGGTGAAAAGCTAGACGCCCTCGAGCCCTTCCACCCCGACCGCTTAGCTTCGCTCATCTTGGGCATGGGCGACATCTTAAGCCTCATTGAAAAAGCCCAGGAGATCATCGACCAAGATGAGGCCGCCCGCCTGAGCTCTAGCCTTATGAAAGGGGCCTTCACTCTCGATGATTTCCGCAAGCAAATGAATCATCTTAAAAAGATTGGTAGTATCGAAGACATTTTATCCATGGTGCCGGGCTTAGGAAAACTTAAACAACTTAAAAACGCTGCGCCCGATGATTCCAAACTCGTTCAACTTACGGCCATCATCGATTCTATGACCTTCCAAGAGAGGCAAGATCACAACATCATCGATTCTAGCCGTAGGCGGAGGATTGCTAAGGGCAGCGGTACGACCATTAACGATGTCAACGCCCTTTTAAAGTCCTACACTGATACCTTAAAACTGCTCAAGCAAGCCACCAAGAGAGGCGGCTTAGACAACTTGCGGCGCTGGTTTTCATAATTTATCTCGATTCCCCATCATGGGAAAATCCACCCTCACAAGACCTTTTTCAAGGTACTAACCAATAGGCCGCCTAAGGCGGCTTGATAGGAGAAATGATAGCATCATGGCCCTCAAACTCAGACTGGCCCGCC
>JAITJB010000061.1 GCA_031279155.1 Deltaproteobacteria bacterium
CATGAGTGCAGATAAGAAAAATCCGCCTATTATCAAAAAGATCATCAAAAAGGGTCACGGCGGCCACCACGGCGGCAGCTGGAAAGTGGCCTATGCCGATTTCGTGACGGCTATGATGGCGTTTTTCCTAGTTATGTGGTTATTGGCCATTTCTTCAGAACAGGGTAAAGCCGCCTTAGCCGAGTACTTCGATAAACTTTCCATGAGCGACGCTGTCTTCAATGGCGGGCTGCCTACGGCCACCGAAGGGGCCCCGACGGTCGGCATTTTAACTGGCGGCTGTTTTGATCTAAACCAAAAGGGTAAAGAGCTCGAGCAAAGAGCCGCCGAGTTAGCCGAGCTGGAAAAGGCTCTGGCCGACCGCCGCGACGAGCGCCCCAACTTAGGCGCAACTAGACCGACCGATCGCCCGCAAAATCCCGACTTAACCGATCTGCCCGAAGGTCAAGAGGGCGGCGAGGGCTCAAATGAGACCGGGGTCGCCCCTGGCGACGGCGCCTCTGTTGTTAACCCCGGCATGGGCCAGGCCGGCTCGCCTGAGATAGCTAGAGCGGCTAAAAGGCAGTTTATTAGCGATCTATCGGGGGCCATCGGATCGAGCTTGAGCGGCTCTAGCTTAGGGGCAGCCGATGTTCGCGGGCAATTTATGGTCGAAGACGTGCCCGGCGGCATCCGCATCCAATTGATGGATAAAGAGGGTCAGCCCATGTTTCTCTCCGGCCAACCTAGGCTCACCCCCTTGGCCATGGTCATCTTGGGTACGGTAGCCGAACGCCTCAAAACCATCCCCAATAAGGTAGCCGTAGAGGGCCATACCGACGCCGTCCGCACCACTAGCCAAGAGCTGACCAATTGGGAGCTCTCCACGGCCAGAGCTTCGGCGTCCCGTAGGTATCTCGCCCGAAACGGCTTAGATGACGAAAGGCTTACCATGGTCGCCGGCTTTGCCGCCACTCAGCCGCTACCCGGCACCAATCCCACTGACCCGGTCAACCGCCGCATCGCCATAATGATCTGGGATCAGCCGGTCATAGCCGAGCCGCCGCCAGCATCTAACGGCCAGAGCTCAGCTAGTGGTACGCCGCCTGAAGCCGGCGCCCAGGCCCCGCCGGCTGGCAGCCAGACTACGACTCCCTCAAACACTCCTCCCCCGGTCAGGCGAAACTTTCCAGATCGTCCTAGCCAGGAGAGCTTAGAGCAGATGCTCTTAGAGCAGACCCTGCAGCGGGCGGCCACCCCGGATACCTCGGCCATTGGCAATTCGCCCCAACAATGAGTTAGCCAAAATCTAACTAACCTTATAGCCAATGCGATCGCATCACGCGGTCGCTTTTGGCTATTTTTTTATTATCAATAGCTAAAGATAACTATAGGCTAGGTTAGTAATTTGTTATTTAGGCAAAAGTTCACTAGGGCTATCTTATTTTGAACTCTCCCACCAAGGTCCAGTGCCCAAATAGCCCACAATTGGCTTTTAATAAAGGCTTATCGAGTGACTTAAAAACCCCAACTCCCGAAATCCCTTATTAGCTCTGGACATTATAGTAGTGCTGAGGTAAAATCAGCGATAAGAGAGTTAGGGGAAAGCTCAGCCGATAAATGGCCCGAATTTTTCATGACTTTTTGTGTCCTACCGACCGCTTTCAAGGTTTTGATCCACCAAGCCGGTCGCTGCCGACCGATATTTAACGATTAATTTGTTTACTCGAGGCTGAAAAAATGCGTTTGGTTACAAGATCAGATTTCGACGGCTTGGCCTGTGGGGCGCTTCTTAAGGAAGCCGGACTCATAGATAGCTATCAATTTGTCCACCCCAAAGATATCCAAGATGGGTTGGTCCAATTAGGACCTAACGATATTTTAGCCAACGTCCCCTATGCCAACGGCATAGGCATGTGGTTTGATCATCACACTAGCGAGGGCGAAAGACTAGGCTCCATTTCCTACCGGGGCATGTCCCGCATCGCCCCCTCCTGCGCCAGAGTTATCTACGATTTTCTAGGCGGGGCCTCGCGCTATTCCTCCCACTGGGACCCGATGATGGCCGCCGTCGATAAAGTTGACAGCGCCAATTTGACCGTCCAAGAGATCGAATACCCCATGGGTTGGATTCTGATAGGTTTTCTCATGGATCCGCGCACCGGATTGGGCCGATTCCACCATTTCCGCATCTCCAACTATCAGTTGATGGAATCGATGATCGAAATGTGCCGGACCATGAAAGCCGAGCAGATCTTAAACGACCCGGACGTCAAAGAAAGAAGCGATCTCTACTTCGATCAGGCCGATTTTTACAATAACATGCTCCGCAACTGCTCACGATTGATCGGTCAGGTCTTAGTCATCGATTTACGGGATCAAAAGATTATCTACCCTGGTAACCGCTTCCTGCCTTATACCATGTTCCCGGAGTGTAAGGTCAGTATCCACGTAACTTGGGGGCGGGAGGCCACTAACGTAGCCTTAGCCATGGGTAACAGCATTATTAACCGCGATAGCCAAGCCAATTTGGGATCCATTGCCCTACACTTTGGCGGCGGCGGCCATGAATCGGTGGCCACCTGCCAGGTGGCCGAAGGCGAGCTGGAATCGACCTTGGAAGCCATTGTCAACTACATCCATGAAGAAAATGGCTATAGTGGTTAGATTTAAATTTTTTTTTCCTCTCTTGTTTTTTGGCCTTATGACTAGTCTCTACTTGGCTCCCTGACGAACGACCGAATATCTCAGGCCCAAGCCTGAAAAATTATCGGTCCCTAAGCCTGGATTAAAATCCGGTCGGCTGCGAGAGGCTATGCAAATTTTCTTCGTCACCCCTGAAGCCGTACCTTGCTCCCGGGCCGGTGGCCTAGGGGACGTGCTTTACCATTTACCTAGGGCCCTCTACAAGATGGGCCACCAGGTTACGGTTTTAGTGCCTAAACACCGGATGGCCGAAGAATTCCAGCTCATTGAGCTTGATTCCCTCCGCCGCGAGATCGATCTATCCATCAGCCGCCGCTCGGCTCAATTCTACCGCTTAACCCTCCCGGAAGCCCACGACGTCATATTGGTGGGCTGCGACGATTTTTTCGACCGCCCTGGCATTTACGGTAACGAATTTGGCGATTACGACGATAATTCCGAGCGCTTTATCTTTTTTTCCAAGGCCGCCTTCACGGCTATTTCCGATTTGATAGCCCCATCAAGCGATCCGGTTCTCGTTCACAGTCACGACTGGCCGACCGGCTTGGTACCGATGTACTTTAAGGTTTACGGCTCAAAAACACCAGTTGGAACTGTCTTTACCTACCATAACCTAGCCAACCAAGGAACTTTTCCTTATTTTGACTTTACCATGACCGGTCTCGATTGGAGCCACTTTACCTTACAGGGCCTAGAGTTTCACGGCCAAGTAAACCTAACTAAGGCCGGTCTCTTAGGCGCCAATATTATTAGCACGGTAAGTCACCGCTACGCCCGCGAGACGCTAGGTCCCGAACTTGGCCGGGGCCTGGAAGGCGTTATCAAGGAGAGGCGACCTAACCTTCGGAGCGTTATCCACGGGGTCGATTATAAACTCTGGGATCCCGCCCACGACCGCTATCTGGTAGCCCCCTTTGATCCGGAAGATCTCTCGGGCAAAAGCGCCTGCCGCGATTGCTTGACGACCTTGTTTGGCTTAGAAAATGACGATAGACCCATTGTAGCCGTAGTCAGCCGCTTTCTGGCCCGTAAGGGCTTAGATCTCATCACCCGGGCCATGCCCAAGCTCTTAGAGCTCCCTTTAAAGCTCATCTTTATGGGGACGGGCGAAGACTATTTTCTTTCTGTTTTGCGTGAGACGGCCTCAAATAACCCTGGCCAGGTCGGCTTAAAACTAAGTTACGATCCAGCCTTAACCCATCAGATCTTAGGCGGCGCCGATATCCTTTTAGTCCCCTCCCGTTTTGAGCCCTGCGGTCTTGAGCAGCTCTACGCCCTTAAGTACGGGACCGTCCCGGTAGTTAGGGCTACCGGCGGCTTAGACGATACCGTCTTAGACGAGCTAGCTATGTCTTCTCGCGGAACGGGCTTTAAGTTTATCGACTACACCCCCGAAGCCTTAATTGAGGCCTTGTCTACGGCCATCGAACACTTCCGCGATCCCCAGAGCTGGCGAGAGCTCATGCTTCGCTGCATGAGCGAGGACTACTCCTGGGAGAGGGCGGCTTCGGCCTACGTGGAAATCTACCAGCAAGCTTACACCTTAGCCACAACCCCGGCCCCAATAAATAACCCGGCCAGCGGTCGAAGAGTCCTTTGATATGCCGTTTGCCGCGACCGGTGATGTGGCCGCTTTTTTGGCCAAACTAATCCGCTTGGCCAACTCTAATATCCAATTTGAGTCTAAGGTTTCTAATTTTCTGAGCATCATCGCCTGGCAATTGGGTTTGGATAAAACCTTACTTCTCTATCACGACCGCAAAAAAAAAGAGCTCTCTCTCCACCGTCAGCCCGATGATTACGGCGCCCCGGAAAATCCCTTTGAGCTGAGCGATACATTTTTTGACCGAGCCATCAATAACCGCCAGTCTCTCTTGGCCGACGCCCCTGATTTGGTCAAGCTGCCAGAGGATTGGCGGTTATTTTTTGAGCCCTATATAGCCTGCCTTGCCGTGGTCCCCATCTTAGACGACAAGACCTGCTACGGGGTCTTGATATTATTAAATAAAAAAACTATCGATCTAAGTTCTGGGCCCTACGGCCAGGCCGTGGAAGCGGTTAGTAACCAGCTGGCCATGGCCATTAAAACCAACCAACTGGCAACTGACACCAGAAAGCGCATTAGCGTCTTAAATGTCTTAAGCGATCTGGGCCGGACCTTAGCTTCAACTATCGAAGTTGAAAAGGTCATGGGTATTGTGCCCCGTATCGCCACCGGGGTCTTCATTGCCGACGGCTGCTCATTAAACGTCCTCGATTTAACCGGCGATACTCTTCTTTACTCCTCCCAATACGGAGCCGTGCCGCCAGCCTATAACTTTTTGCGCTACCAGGGTCAACAGCTGCCGGTAGCCATTGCCGATGATATTAAGCGCGACGGCGCCTTTATGGGCTACCTCCAAGACGATCCCAAAAAATTTGAGCTGACCATTAAAGAGCAAGGAAACACCATTATCAGTATGCCGCTGATGTTTCAGGGCCAGCACCAGGGGAGTATCTCGCTATTTAATAAATTAGGCGGTCACCGAGGCGGCGGCGGCGGCGGACTCTCAGTTAACCCCCACCTATTTGATCGCGAGGATTTAGAGCTCCTTCAGGCTATGAACAGCATCATATCCGGGGTGGTGGAAAACGCTTTGACCTTTAAAAAAGTTGAAAGTTTAGCCACTTCCAACGAATCTATGGTAAGGTATTTATCTAACCTCTACGATATCTCTAGCGCCATGATGACCACAGTGCGCTACGACGAATTGGTTTGGATAATTGTTCAGGCCTTAACTCTAAGGCAGGGTTTGGGCTTTGATAAGGTTTTGATATTACTAATGAATGATTCTGGCCCTGAGCCGGTTTTAACTTCTTCGGCCTATTGGTCGGCCAACACCACCCAAACTGGACCAGCCTTACTAACCGATCTTTTGCGCAAGCCCTCGCGCGAGGAAGCCCAGGCTATGATGGAAGCCGGAACAGCTTTGGGCATCAAAATACCGGTCACCCCCCAATCGACCCGCATCCTAGCTAGGGTGACCTTAGAGAAAAAGCCTCTCTTAGGCTTCCGAGGGCTCGATACCCACGATGACCTCGATTTAGGCGATTTTGGCCTAAGGGCTTACGCAGCTGTGCCGATGCTGGCTAAGGGCCGCGAGGTGGGCGTCATCGCCGTTGACCGATCTCTTTCTGGGCAGCCCTTAACCGTAGATAGCCTCCGCGATCTGACCATGCTGGCTAACCAGGCAGGGCTGGCCATTGAAAACACTCAGCTCTATGACGATCTAAGGCAGGCCAACTTTAATCTCAGCCAGGTGCGCAGCCGCTTAATCGAGGCCGAGAAGATGGCCGCCCAAGGCGAGATGGGCACCCAATTGGCCCACGAGATCCGTAACCCCTTGGTCTCCATCGGCGGCTTCACCCAAAGGCTGATTAAAAAGATGTCGCCCGAAGATCCCCTGCGCCGCTACCCCCAGGTTATCTTAGAAGAGGTCCAGAGGCTAAATGGCGTCTTAAATAATGTCTTAGATTTTTCCCGTGATGAACGGGGACTCATCAAAGCCTTTCAACTTGAGGACGTGGCCAAAGAGGTATTGGCCTCCCTTAAGCACGAAACTAGCCGCTCAGATGTAACTATCATCACTGATTTTGAAGAGGACTTACCCAAGGTTTCAGCCGACGATCGCCAGGTAATGCACGTCTTTTTAAACCTCATCTATAACGCCACCCAAGCCATGGGCCCCTTGGGCGGCGGGAAAATCTACCTTAAGGTCTTTTTAGTTAAAGATGGGGAAAATCAGTTTGTGGCTTGCCGGGTAACCGATACTGGCCCGGGCATCGCCGATGAGATCCTCTCCAGCGTCTTTAATCCTTTTTTTACTACCAAGACTCAGGGAACAGGGTTGGGTCTTTCGATAGTCAAAAAGATCGTTGAACGCTATAATGGTCACCTGACAGTTACAAACCATCCCGTGGAATATCCGGGCAGCGGGGCCTGCTTTACCTTCATGCTCCCGGCGGCAACCGACGCTTAATCTAATACCCTAACCCCGACTTACCGATCGGCCCTGGAGCCCAGATGCTTGTTAACCCGGCCGTTAGCGTGGCTTTTCTCGTCGCCCAAATTTTTAGCTGGCACTTTTGGAATGAACGATTAGCCAAAGGTTGGCCGAGAACCTTACTGGCCTGTTTTTATCTGGCCGTCAACGCCTTGGCCGTATCGGTCTTGATAAACTTTTATTGGACAATCGAGCCGCCGCCCTCAGATCCAGTGGTCTGGCGTTATTTTTTTAAGCCCGTCTTACTTTGGGAGATGGTTCACTTCTATTGGGTCTTAGCCCTGGCCGTTATATTTTTTGTATCTCTGCCCTTTAAGATAAGAAACCGTCATAAGGCCAAGGGTCTACCTAGCTTATTTAAAAATAAAACTACGAGAGCGAGATTACTGTGCTTAAGGGGCTTATTACTCTTTATCATGATGGCCCTAGCCGCATGGGGCTATAGTCAGCTCTTAGAGCCGCCGCTACTTTACCGCCTAAAAATTTCGCCCAATAACCTGCCCCCGGAACTTAACGGCTTTACCATCGCCGTCTGCTCGGATATCCACTACGGTCAGGGTACCAATCAATCAGAACTAAATAGTATTTTTGACTACATAGGCGCCTTAAACCCTGATATAGTTATTTTACCTGGCGATTTAGTCGATAAAAACCCGGATTTTGCCTTAGACTATCAGGCGGCTATCAGCCGGGTCAAGGCCCGCTACGGCGTCTTCGCTGTCTTGGGGAACCACGATCTAAGAACCAAAGACGCCCCGAGATTAGTCCATAACCTTCGCTTTGCCGGTATCCACGTCCTAACCGATAGCCGGACCACGGTCCCAGGGATGCCTATTACCCTCATCGGCTTTACCGATTCTGGTCAAAGAGGGGTTAGAGCCACCAATACCCAAAAGAGATTTAATTTTGATACTCTTTCCGGGCCGCCTACCAACCCCGAAAACCTAACCATCTTGATTAACCATCGCCCTGAGGCCATAAGCGAAGCCGAAAATAACCGGGTAGATCTCTACTTAGCTGGCCACACCCATGGCGGGCAAATCGCCGCCCCCTGGGACCCCCAACTAAACCTAACTTCTTTGTTATTTGGTTATACCTATTCCAGCGGCTTGTACAATGTCGGCGACATGTTGGTCTTTGTCTCAAGGGGGGTATCGACCATCATCCCGGTGAGGCTGTGGACCCACCCGGAAATCACCCTTTTAACCCTAACCCGTTAAGT
>JAITJB010000074.1 GCA_031279155.1 Deltaproteobacteria bacterium
AATTAATGTCTACATTGTTGCAATGACTTCTCAGCTGAGGGGGGTTACGACGAAATCTTCCAATTGATAATTTTACAGAAAAGATGTTGCAATGATTTCTCAGCTGAGGGGGGTTACGACACTTGTAATTGTTGTATCTGTTCATGAGTAGCTAGTTGCAATGACTTCTCAGCTGAGGGGGGTTACGACTCTTGGGAAAGAAATAAGATTTCCAGAAATAGTTTCAATGCCCCCTCAACTAAGGGTTGTTATGACTGTTTCTAAAATTTGTTTTTCAGTAGATCAGAGTTAAAATGACCTCACGCCCCATTTTAAAAACGTCAACTTCCTCTTTTCTCTTTAAGATAATTATTTATTATCCAAAATTTAACTTTAAAGAAAGGCTACAGTGACAAATGGCAATCAGGCTAATATCAATACCCAAAAAACTAGTAAGCAGGCTATTTTTTTTGCAATGTTCACCAAAAAATAAACTAACGTTTGGTTTTAGGCTCGCGCCCCTCCTGGCGCTCTTAGTGCTAGTCGGATGGTCCTCGGTCAATTCCATTGCCTTAGCCGATCAACAGACCCCGACCGATAAACCTAGCCAGGCCGCCAAATCAGAGCCCCCTTCCTTGGACGACCCTGACTTTCTGGTTTTAGAGTCTTCGTTTTATACTAAGGGCGTAGAAAACGAGGTCCCCACCGACATGTATCGCTTGGCCATCTTGTATCACACCGGCATCTCGGGCGATATCGTGGACAAGGCTAAGGCCCGTGAGCTGTTCCAAAAGGCTGCCGATAAACCATTCACCCCGGCCATCCACGCCTTGGGCGTCATCTACCGCGACGGTGATGGGGTAGATCAAGACCCGACCAAAGCTTTTGAGTATTTCCTCAAGGCTAGCCAAGACGGTTACGCCCGCAGCCAATTTGCTCTGGCCGCCTGCTATGAAACTGGCTTTGGCGCCGAAGTTAACGAAACTGAAGCCCTCAAATGGTATCAAAAATCAGCCGATCAAAACTATTTAAAGGCTATGCTAAGATTAGCTAGGGCTTACAATAGCGGCCTCTTAGGTCTCAGCCAAAGCCAAGAAAAAGCTTATGAATATATCACTAAAATGGAAGCCATACTAAACGGGCAATCGCATATTTTAAGTAGCTCAGATAAAGACAAACAGGGCGCCCCGGTAAGAGACACCAACAAACCGCCTTTCAATTTATTCCAATAGCCTATCTTCTTAAGCCTTAAGCTCGAAAAACCCCCAAAATCAAAGCCCGGACTTAAGCTCCTTTAAGCTTAAGTCCGGGCTCTTTTTTATCCTACCTATTTAACCCGTCCAACCTTAGCAACCCCTTCAACTTTTCCTCTAATATTTTGGCACCATAATTGCTTTTCTCTCCGGCGAGGCCATATGTCTGGCCAAAATGACCGGGCCGGAAGGGAAAACAGTATGCCGTCTATCTTTAAAATCCTGTCACGAAGCCATCTGGAAGCTGATTTCGACCCAGAAAAAATGTTGAGCCAAATTATTGGTCCAGATTTTGCGGCTTACCGACGGGCTTTCGAGCGGGCCGAAGCCGGAGAGCGGCCCGACCGCCCGCTTCATCTAGACGTGGACGTTACCACTGTTTGCCAACTGAGCTGCCCGATGTGTCCAGCCGGACGGTCTTGCGACCACGATTTTCCGGGTTTTGGCCTTTATATGGACAAAAAGCTCTTCTTAGCCGCTTTAGCTGAGGCCAAAAAATTTGGGCTCTATTCTCTGAGACTCGGCATGACAGGCGAGCCTTTACTGATCGATGACATCGACCGCTATGTGGCTATTTCAGCTGAGGCCGGGCTTAAGGACATCTCACTAATAACCAACGGCCAATGGCTGACCTACGGCCTTTCTACCAGGCTGATTAAAGCTGGCCTAACTAGACTTATGATTTCAGTTGATGCGGCTACCCCTGAGACCTACGCCAAAGTAAGGCCGGGCGGGGATTTTGGGCTTTTAACTGAAAATATTACTAATTTTCTTAAGGCTAGATCCGATCTATCAAGTAGGCTCCCTCTTTTAAGGCTAAGTTTTGTGGTCATGGACCAAAATCGAGATGAACTTACGGCCTTCAGGGAAAAATTTTCCCCCCTAGCCGACTACCTGGCCTTCCAAAGTTACTTGGACATCTTAGGGAATAACGGATCAAGAAAACCAAATACAAGCGCCGCAAATGTTAAGCCCACAAACCCTTTGCCAGTAAAGGAAAAAAACTCTAAGCCTACCATTATCTGCCCTGACCCCTTAACCCGGATGGCTCTGATGGCCGATGGCGGCCTGTTTCCCTGCTGCTCGGATTTTGGGAGGCTTAACCCCTTGGGACGCTTTCCCGATAACAGCTTACTTGAGATTTGGAACCACCCGAAAGCTAAGTCGCTAGCCGAAAACCCCGATCAGGTCTCCTGCCGGCGCTGCCTGGCCGCTTCTGGACGTGAATATCAATTACCCCAAGGCCATCAAGAGGCCAATAAAAAGCCTGCGGCGAATGAATGCCATGCGGTCAGTTTAAAGCCTGCGGCTAGAGAGTGCCATGCAGTTATTTTAAAGCCTGCGGCTAGTGGAATGCCCGCAGCTAGCGAAAAGCATGGGGTAATTACCAAAAATAAAACAGGGCTAATTGAGCCTAGAATCAATATCCAAAACAGGTCGTTATTAAGTTTGTGCGACGGCCAAAACGGAGACAGACCATGCTAATTTTATGCTTGGGTAGCGAGTACTTCCACCAGTCCTTACAGCAGATGGGTCACTCGGTCTTGATCCCGCCTCATCAGGAAGGATATCCGGTAGATAAGATTTTTAACAGCCTCCAAGATCGTCCGGATCTGGTCATCTTCACCGACCACTTAGGCGTGCACGTCTTCCCCGAAGGCCTGACCAACGTCTACGGCATACCTAAGATCTACTATGCCGTGGATACACCGATAAATTATTGGTGGCAGATCCACTACGCCCACCTCTTTGATTACACCTTCACCGACCAAAAACCCTTAGCTCAGACCTTAACCTCCATGGGCCTTAAATCTAGCTGGTTACCAGTGGGCGTGGATACTAAGAGCTACCTGCCAAGTTCCAACGAAAACCCTGGCCAGGTCTATGATTTTGGCTTTGTCGGCTCCCTCGACCCGGCCCGCCGGCTTAAGCGCACCAGGTTAGTTGAAACTTTAAGTAACCGCTTCACCATTAAAACCGCTGGCAGCCACCAAGAGGGATGGGTTAACCCGCAGGAATCAAGCCAGATCTACCGCCAATCGCGCCTGGCCTTAAACGAGTCTCTCTTTAGCGGCGTCACAACTAGGATGTTGGAGGCCATGGCCTCGGGCTCGGTCCTTTTTACCGAAAAAGCTGGCGGCGATTTAGGCGAGCTATTTAAAGCTGGCGAGGACTTTGCCTGGTTTGAGCCGGCTGAAGTCATCGATGTAGCCAACAGTTGGTTAGGCGACGACAAAAGGCGCCGCCGGGCGGCCAAAAGGAGCCTTGAGAAGGTCACAGCCGCCCACGACATCAGTCACCGGGCCGAAACGCTAATTAACACCATAAGGCGCGTCCACTACGGCCACGCCCAGGTCGATTGCGAAGGCTGGGACCGCGAAGGTCGGGCCATGTTCTTAACTTCCCTGCGCTGGCCCCAAGAGGGCGGCAAAAATAGGATGATCAGAGCCGAAGTGCTCTTAGAAAAAGCTTACAACTCCGATCGCATCAGCCCCAACGGCCTTTTTATGTTGGGTCACATTAAGCGCATGCGCCATAACTTAAGTAAAGGCGCCGAATACCTCTCAGCCGCCTTTGAGTTAGGGGAACCCAGGGGCGCCTTGGGCATGGCCATCCTTAAACTCGGGGAAGGCGATTTAGTGGAGTCGCGCCGTTGGTTTAACCTTTTCACGCAGTCCCAAGACTGCCCAGAGCTCTCCAAAGATACTCTGCCTTTCGAGTTAGTCAAAATGCTGGCTAAAAGATTAGTTGAAATAGGCGAGGAAGTAACCCCTGGCTTCAGCCGCATGAAGCACGACCCCACCGTCTGGAACGCCTTTGAGTTCTACCAGAGCGCTTTTAGCGGTAAGCCTGACGATCTGGAAGTGGGTATTGCCTTATCTGAGCTCCTCATGAAGCACGGAGCGGCAGCGGAAGCTATGGAGATAGCTCAAAAGGCCTTAGAGTACCATCCGGAAAACGAAAGGCTCGGAGAGGTTTTTACCTTAGCCGGACGGGCCTCGTATTTAACCGTCAACTAAACCACCCTACCCCTGGCCGTTAACCATGGGGCAAATATACCAGGGAGATAAGATGTACGATAATCCCACCGATGCTTTAACCGCCAGGCTTCTGGTCGAAACGGCGGCGGCCGCCGCCCCAAAAGTTGTCTCAGGGCCGCATGGCCCGGGGCTAATTTGCCGGTCCCTTGCCATCCACCATCAGGAAGACCCACTATCAGAGGCTCGCAATTGGGTCGGCATGGCCTTATCCCAAAGGCGCAGGACCAATAAATCGCCGGAGTTGGCTTTAATTTTTGGCTTGGGTCTAGGTTGGCACATCCGGGTCTTAATGGAGCTCTTCACCAACATCAAAATTAAGGTTTTCGAACCCGACCATACTCTCAGAGAGATCTTCACCAAATACAACGTCCTAGGCTTAGGTCAAGAGCCAGAGATCTTCGAGGACTTCGCCGAGTTCGAGTCCATGGTCGCCCGCGAGGTGGTTCACGGTGAGAACGGTTACCCTGTGGTATTATGCGTGCCAGGCTATAGGCGCTTGTGGCCGCAAGAGGCGGCTCGCTTTAACGATCGGGTTGGTATGGAACTATCGCGTCGGGAGGTCATCGATAAGACCAAGGAGATGACTAACTCGGTCACCATGGAAAACTTAGCCAAGAACGCTGGTTTGGCCACCAAATACCCCGATCTAATGCTTCTTAAAGATCGCTTTCCAACTAGGCCAGCCTTTTTAGTCGGGGCTGGTCCAAGCTTATCGAAAAACGGCAGGCTACTAAACGAAGTGGGCGATAGAGGCGTTATCATCTGCGCCGCCGCCGCCTTAAAGCCGCTATTGGCCCTAGGCGTCAGCCCTGACGTGGTACTGGTTTTAGAATCCCAAGATACAAGTAGTTACTTAAAACTAACCGAAAGCGAAGCTAAAATCCTAGGCGACCAGACTATCTTGGCTGCCGCCTCCAACAGTCACCCCAACCACTTTGAGGTTAATGGCTACATCAAAGCCTTGTTCCACTTAAATCCCGGAGAATCCCAGCTCCTAGGAAGAGGCTTGTATTTACCGCAGGGCGGTAACGCCGGGACAGCCGCCTTTGCCATGGCCTATCTTTGGGGTTTAACGCCCTTAATCTTAGTCGGGCAAGATCAGGCTTACGACGGCAGCATGCTTCACGCCCATGGGACTTTAGATTCGGTCTTTGAAGACGATCCTAGCGGCATCTTAGAGGTCCCGGCTATCGGCGGCGGCAAAGTCACCACTAATACCTCCCTTTTAGCCTCCATCAACTGGTACGTTGAGGCGGCGGCCACCATCGCTCGCCGGTCAAGACCGCCCCTTCTCATTAACGCCACCAAAAGCGGGGCCTCAATCATTGGCTTTTATGAGATGACCTTAGAAGAGGTTATTGAGCGTTTAGGTCAAAGCCCGCCTAAACTCGATTTAGCTAAGCTCATCAAGGCTATCCCGATGCCTCAGGCTGGTGAAATCCGAGGCGATCTTAAGCAGATGTCAGGGCTTTTAAGTTCCTTAAAAAAACTACTGCAAATTGATTTCCACCGCTGTTTAGCCGAGATGGTCAATACCTCTCAGTCCAGCGCCTTTATGGCCCAGATCATGGCCCCGGCCATGGCTTCCGGCCACAAAGCCGTGGCCCTTAAAAACCTCATCTGGGCTGACGGTTTGATCCTTAAAATGCTCTCTTCTCTTTAGGAGCTCGCCATGGACCATCTGCTCAATCACCTCATGAAAAAGAGTGCAACCGCTCCCACCAGAAGCGACGGTCGTCCAAGCTTAGGGTTAATGATGATCGTTAAAAACGAGGCCGATAACCTGCCCCACAGCTTAGGCCCCTTGGTCGGTCATTTTGAACAGATAGTCGTCGTAGATACTGGCTCCAATGACCGGACCACCGAGATGGCAGCTGGCTACGGGGCCCACGTGGTCGATTTTGTTTGGTGTGACGATTTTTCGGCGGCCAGAAATTTTGCCATTAAGCAGATGACTACCGATTACATCCTCTGGCTTGACGCTGATAACAGCCTGACCTTAGCTGATTTGGGCCATATCCGCGATAGGTTAACTTTTGAGCCCATCGTCTTGATGGCCACCGAAGTGGTGGTCCCTCAAGGCGATCGCCTCTGGCAGAAGAGAGTCTTCCCCAACCATAAAGACGCCTTCTTTGTCGGGACTGTTCATGAGCAGCTCTCTCACCCCGCCCAGTGGCCGGTCATGGACTGCGGAGCTCAAATCCGCCATTGGGGCTACTCTGACGCTAACGCCGCCAGGCGCAAGGGCCAGAGAAATCTTGAGCTCTTAGTTGCCGCGCCAGAGACGGCTGCCGGGGATTTTTACTATCTCTACCAAACTGGCCGCACCCTTATGAACTTAAAGTACTTAAAAGAAGCTGAGGTCTATCTTTCCAGGGCCGCATATGACCCGCTAAAGACGCTAACTACCGAAAGCGAGCAGCCAAACCCCTCTCTTTGGAGCCATGCTTTAATATTACTTTCGCAAGTAAGAACTAGACTTAGCCGAAACGTAGAAGCCGAAGACGCCCTGCGCGATCTATGTCTGGCCAGACCGGACTACGGCCCGGGCCGGGCTTATTTAGGCAAATTTCTCTACGATAGCCAGCGCTTTGAAGAAGCCATCGAAGAATTGGCGGCGGCCATAAACTTAGGCTGCGGCGACCCTGGTTGGGGCGCCGATCCCACGGCCTTGGGTTTTAGAACGGCCTGTTTACTGGCTAGATCCAGAGAAAAATTAGGTCACATGACTCAAGCTTGGCGGGCCTGGCGGATGGCCAGCGGTTACTGCCCTTCTCACCCGGAACCCTATGTGGCCATGGCCGAATCATACTTGGCCGAAGGCGATAGTAATCAGGCCAAAAAACTCTTAGACATTGCCATTAGCCTGGCCCCGGCCCACCGCCGGGCCTTAAGTCTTTCGATGGCCTTGGAGGTGAATCAGTGCTAACCATAGGGCTTTTCACTGACGGCCCGGCATTTGAGGGGGACGCCACTGAAACCGGGCCCTTGGGCGGAGCGGAGACATGTTTCATCCAGATGGCTAGAGCCCTAGCTAGAACCGGCCACCAGGTAATTGCCCTCAATAACTGCCAGGCGCCTACGGTTCACCATAATGTCCGCTATTATCCTTTCCGGCAGTCACTACCCCTTTTAGCCAGACAATCGTTTGACATCATGGTGGTCAGCCGGTTTTTTGGCTTCTTTAGTTTACCCATTAAAAGTCGCCTTAAGGTCTTATGGAATCACGATACTTTAGA
Source organism: Deltaproteobacteria bacterium (assembly GCA_031279155.1). Lineage (GTDB taxonomy): Bacteria > Desulfobacterota > Desulfarculia > Adiutricales > Adiutricaceae > JAISWF01. The sequence continues at coordinate 7,513 of JAITJB010000074.1, forward strand.
TAACGCCATGGCCTTAAGGGCCATTCACGATGAGATCGATCTGTTTTTAATGCTCTCAAACTTCCACCAGGACAATTACCTAACCAGGCTTCCCCAATTAGACAATCGGACGGTGGTGACCCGAAATGGGTTAGATTTTGATCTCTTAGATAAGGCCGCCGAAGGCGTAAAAAAAGTCCCCGGAAAACTTATCTACGCATCCCGTCCTGAAAGAGGGCTAACCATTTTGTTAGAAAACATCTGGCCTAGGCTATCTAAGGCTAGAGACGATCTGAGGCTATATTTGTGCGGTTACACCGTAGACGATAGACTTCTGGATCCTAGACTCAAACAGCAGTACAATCATCTAAGTCTTCTGACGCAAATGGACCCCAAGATCATAAATCTTGGCCCACTTTCCAAAGAGGAGTACTACCGTCACTTAGGAGAAGCCGAGATGATGGTTTACCCATCAAACTTTCCGGAAGTCAGCTGTTTGGCTGTCTTAGAGGCCCAGGCTTTAGGTACTGCCGTCCTAACCACCGATAACTACGCCTTAAGCGAATCGGTAGTCATACCGGAATTTAAAATCTCCGGTCGCCCGTCCTCTCAAGCTTACTTCGACAACTATATCGACCGGGCCCTAAAACTCTTAGCCGACCGAAACGCCATTCTAGCCTTAACCGATAAGGCTAAAACAATTATCCGGTCCAGTTATAGTTGGGATAAGATTGCCAGCGAGTGGCTCCGAATTTTCGATCTGGCCCTCAAGAGTAAGGAAAGTCGGCCGTGCTTCCTGGAGGTGGACTCCGGAGGCTCCAATGCGCTCTTGGTTTGAGGATAACCTGGCCCTCTTGGAGGCCAAAAATCCTGAGATGGCTAGAATCTTAGCCGATTGCCCTAAGGTCTTTAAGCCCTCAACAAACTTAGCCCAAAAAACTCGCCAAATCACCGCCCCGCCTTGGCCGCAAAACCCGCCAGACCTGCCAGATCAAAAAGCTCCCAAAGATCAGCAAAACTTACCAGCCCCGCAAAACTTGCCAGATCAAGAAAACTTGCCAAATTCCCAAGCTCTTGAGGATCTTTGGGCTCAAGGGGGCTGTCTGCTCTTTCCCATTAGTGGTACTCCCTACCAAGTAAGCTTAAGCCCAGGACCAAAGGATCTGCCGTGTTTAAGTTTTTTGGGCCAAGATAGTCAGATGCGCTTAGTCTCGGTTTTGTCGCCCCAAAACGAGGATAAGGCCTTAGTCGATAGGTTTTTAAACATCTCAAATTTAGATCTAGATGGCGTAACCCTATTGGGCTTTGGCTTAGGTTACCACGCGGAATATCTGGCCCAAAAACTCCCCCCTGAGGCCCCCTTGTGGCTCATTGAGGCCATAGCCCCACTAGCGGCTGCGGCCTTTACGGCTAGGGATCTGAGCTCTCTTTTAACTAGGCCGGGCTTTACCTTGCGCCTAGGACCAACGCCAAGTCTCCCGAAAGGCGCCCCCAAAAATATCTTAGCTAGGCCGGCTAACCTCAGAATCAATGAGCAACACTTCGGGAATCTCTACCCAATAAAATTAAAACCCAATCATTCATTGCATCTCGAACAGGCCAAGCAGGCCGGGCATCCCGAGCATTCCGAGCATACCGAACATTCAAATCAGGCCGGGCGTTCCAAGCATCCAGAGCATTCCGAGCATCCAAAAAATTCCGAACATACGGAGCATTCCGAACAGGCCGATCAGGCCGCTCAGGGCAATCAAGGCAATCAGGCCAATAAAGAAGAATATCTCCAAAATTCCGAGCCTAATTATGCCCCTCACCTGCGGCCCCT
>JAITJB010000079.1 GCA_031279155.1 Deltaproteobacteria bacterium
ATATTTATGGTTAAATGTTAACATTAACTAGATTTTATTTGTTGGTATAGATTTAACCAATCTAAGATTTGGTTTTGACCTCTTATTTTCCCACTTACAATGTTTTAAAAATCCCTCACCTAATCTTGTTAATATTACATCATCGTCTATGAATATATAAATAGCCATATTGTCAGGTAAATACTGTTCTTTATCAGGCAAATCAGCATGGCTATGTTGAAGAATAAGGCCTTTTCTGTAATATTTTGGGTTAAAATTTATATCGTACTTGATTTTTAGCTCGTTAAAAGTTGTTTCAAACCAACCCTCTAACCAGTCAACAGTTAATTCTAATTTTTTATCGATTTCTTCCCGATACTCTAAATATCCATATAAATTATATAGAGATATTGAAGAAATCTTTAAAAATGGTTGTAATATTTTAACAAAATAAGTGGGGTTAAGTTTTATAATCACTTTTTATTCCTCTATAGCTAATGAAAATTCATTATTTGTCTCAAGTTAACTTAGCACTGCCCTATGTTTTTAAGGTCTTTGAATATAAAAAACTGATTGTCTCAAGTCTATTTTATCTATGAGGCACATTCTTATCTGGAAATTTAATAGATTAAGCATATTTTATCGAAATTACGCATGAAAACACTAGTCAAGACCGATAGGGATGTAACTAATAATATTAGACATTAATATCATCAAAAAGTATTACAAATCGTATTGCCAGACATATCTTTGTAGCAGCGTGTTGTTGTAATGCTACCTGAATTTGAGTCAAAAGCATTGCATTGTGTATTACCAGACATGTCTTCATTGCAGCGTGTTGTTGTAATGCTACCTGATTTTGAGTTAAAAGCATTGCATTGTGTATTACCAAACGCATCTTCATTACAGCGTGTTGTTGTAATGCTACCTGAATTTGAGTCAAAAGTGGTGCATTCCGTACCGCCAGACATGGTTTCTCTACAGCGTGTTGTTGAATATGCGTAAATATTATAAGCATAAAAAATAAAAATAATTTAATAGTTTTCATAGTTTAACTCTTGAATTTTCACAGCATTACAGCTGCGTTATAAGTATAAACTGGTTGTGAGCAGATATACCTTAGGACGCCTTAGGATGCATCCAGCGGCAAAGCTTCTGAACGCATGAGCTTGATTTTCTTAAGACCATTTGGTCTTAAGCCTAGCTCGCTGTTTGGCAATTGGATCTACTATATCGCATTCTACCGAAGCTACTTAGCATCGTCAATGGTCAACCATATCCTACACTCCCCCACTTAACCGCCGCTTAACCCTCATTGCCCAAGCCTTGTTTACGGACAAAAATAATTGTTCGTGGATTTTTTTGTCATCAAGGCTTAAAATAGAGACGATTATTTCTAAGCCGGGCCAAGGTCTCCCGGTAACTTTTTTCACCTAACCTGACAAAGAAGGAAAAAATGCGCTACCTGGCAATTATCGTCTCTTGCCTCATCTTGTTTATGGCCTCCGGGGCCTCAGCTCAAGAGGCTCCAGCTACCCCAAAAAGGACTGTGGCCGTCTTTGAGACTACTATGGGAACCTTTAAAGCCGAGCTATACGACGATCTGGCTCCCCACACGACCGCTAACTTCGAGAAATTAGTCCAGAAAAAATTCTATGATGGAACAATTTTTCACCGGATCATCGATGGCTTTATGATTCAGGGCGGCGACCCTACCGGCTCTGGTCGTGGCGGGCCAGGCTACAAGATAGGCGACGAGTTTGGTGAAGGGTTGCTCCACGATAGCCCAGGCATCTTGTCGATGGCCAATTCTGGACCCAACACGGGCGGCTCTCAGTTTTTTATTACCCTGGCTCCCACTAAATGGCTCAACGGCAAGCACGCTATCTTCGGTAAAGTTTTAAGCGGCATGGACGTGGTCCAAGCCATTGGCAAAGTCGCTACCAATAGTTCTGACCGGCCTTTAGTCGATGTCAAAATTGAGCGGCTTTACCTGGAGTAAAATTAACAACGTATCGGCTCGCCGGTGGAGCCGGGATGGAGAAAAAGAGAGAGATAAATGATTTGGTTATTCATGGCGATCTTGTTTGGTCTTGTGCTGAGCCAAGGCTCTAAGGCTATGGCGGCTGAGGAACCCCCCAAAAGGACCGTAGCCGTCTTTGAGACCAATTTAGGAACCTTTAAAGCCGAACTCTACGACGATCTGGCCCCCAAGACCGCCGGTAACTTCAAGAGCTTGGTAGAGAAGAAATTCTATGATGGTACCGTCTTCCACAGGATCATCGACGAGTTTATGATCCAAGGAGGCGATCCCACTGGTACCGGTAGGGGCGGACCTGGCTACGAGATAGACGATGAGTTTGGTCCAGGCTTAGTCCATAACGGCCCTGGCATCTTGTCGATGGCCAATGCCGGTCCCAACACCGGCGGCTCTCAGTTTTTTATTACCTTGGTCCCCACCAATTGGCTGGACGGCAAACACGCCATTTTTGGAAAAATCTCTAGCGGCATGGATATTGTCGAGGGCATAGGGAAAGTCTCAACCGATAACTCCGATAGGCCGATAGTCGAAGTTAAAATTGAGCGGTTGTACTTGGAAGAATAGTTCGTAGCCCATCTACTAGGCGGGCTTTATTTTTAAAGACAAAAACCCGGCGGATTGCGTTCGCCGGGTTTTTTGTTGGCTAAGGAAACTAAGCCTGGAATTAAAGCCTGCCAAGGGCTTAGGGCTATTAAAAAATTACAGGGCTATCAAAAAATTTCCAGCTATCATAAATTACAGTTCTGGTTACTTTGAAAATTACTGGCCTATCGTGTCCATGGCCGCGTCTTTGACGTCATTTGAGAGAGATAGGTTCATGCTGCCAGATCGGTAGCCGCTGAGATCGACTGAGGTATAGAGGAAACCAAGTTTTTGGAAGCGCTCGGCCACAAGTAGGCGGGCGGAAGCGGTCATCAAGATGGATAACCCCTCATCATCGGTCTCGATCCTAGCTAAGTCCCCGTGGTCATGAAATCTCACTCTAACCTGTTTTAGGCCTAGATCCAAAAGAAAAGTTTCGGCCATATCGATTTTATCGAGCCTATCGGTGGTGATTATTTCGCCGTAAGGGAAGCGGGAAGCTAGGCAGGCAAAGGAGGGTTTATCCCAAGTGTTGAGCCCGAGCTCTTTACTGACAAGCCTGATTTCGGCTTTGCTTAGAGAAGCTAAACGCAGGGGGCTAACCACCCCTAGCTCCTTTAAGGCCTTAAGCCCTGGCCTATAATCGCCCTCATCGTCGATATTAGAGGCTTCGATAACGGCGTTTAAGTTAAGGTCCTTGGCAACAGAGGTAATTTTACTAAAAAGCTCGTGTTTACAAAGGTAACAGCGGTTGGGAGGGTTGTTTGAAAAGCCGGGCAGAGCGAGCTCTTCGGAATCTATTTCTATATGCTTTAAACCTAAATGCGCGGTAAACTTTCTGGCAGCTTCAAGTTCTCTTAGTGGAAAGCTGTGAGAGCGGCCAGTTACGGCTACCGCCATGTCCCCTAAGACCATATGGCTGACTTTAGCCAATAGGCTAGAATCCACCCCGCCAGAGAAAGCTATGGCTACGCTTTTTAGGTTTTTTAAAATATCTTCAAGTTTGGTGACTTTGGAGGCAATATCACTAGGGAGCATGATTATCCTCAAAAAAATATAGCCGCCTTTATGGTGATTGACAAAGCCAGAGCCTTAATCTAAAAGACGGGCGATTCAATAGTTCCCCCACCAACTACGATTTCTCCTTGGTAAAACACGGCAGCCTGGCCAGGGGCCACGGCCGTTTGGGGGCTTTTAAATTTTAATAAAATACCCGAACCAGCTGGTTCTATAATAGCCGGAACTTCCGGCTGACGGTAGCGTATTTTGGCCTGGACTTCCATGGGGCCAGTTAAACTAGCTATGGATATGAGGTTTAGGTCAGTTACGAGGGCGCCTATAGCGTAAAGTTCTGACTTAAGGCCGACAGTTACGGTGTTTTTAGCGCTATCGAGGGCGATTACGTATAAGGGCTCTTTCCAGCAGACGCCCAAGCCCTTTCTTTGGCCTATGGTGTAGCGGTGAATGCCTTTGTGGCGGCCTAAAACCCGTCCTTGGCTATCTATGATGTCGCCGGGTATTGGCGTTGGTCCATGAGTTTCCAGAAAGTGAGTGTAGTCACTATCTCGGACAAAGCAGAGATCTTGGCTATCGGGCTTTAATGCGTTTACTAGCCCGGCGCTCTTAGCTATGGAGCGTACCTCAGTTTTAAGAGTGTTACCTAAGGGAAAGAGCGTACGGGATAGCTCATCTTGAGTTAGGCCGTAGAGGACGTAGCTTTGATCTTTGTGTAAATCTACGGCCTTAAGGAGGAGGTAACGGCCAGTTTCAGGATCGAACTGCGTCCGGGCGTAATGGCCGGTGGCCAGATAGTTTAGGCCTAATAGCTCGGCTCGCCGGTAGAGGTGGGTAAACTTTAAGCGGCGGTTGCAGTCGATACAGGGATTGGGGGTGCGGCCTGAAAAATAGCTACTAATAAAGCGGTCAATGACCTCGGTCTTAAAGACTAAACTAAAGTTATGGACCTGGTGATCGAAATCTAGCCGACTAGCTACTTCTTTGGCGTCAAGGGCGTCGGTCAGCGTGCAGCAGCTGCGAGAGGTGGCTAGCGATGGATCAAAGGCGGATTCTTCTTCGTCCATCATTAGGCGCATGGTCACACCCATCACGCGCCAGCCCTGATCTTTTAGGAGCATGGCCGCCGCTGAGCTGTCCACGCCGCCGCTCATAGCCACCAGCACTCCGGTTTTGGGCCCTAAGGTCTGGTGAGGGTCACTCAAGTTTTCTGTCGATCCTTGGCCAGGTAATAAAAATAGAGGCACAGATCAGTTGAGACCAAAACTAAGTTTAGAATATAAAAGAAAGCTACGTAGTTTAGTTCTTTAGGCGATAGGATCTTAGCTAGGAGACCGAAGACGTAGCCTAAGATGACGATGATCAAAAATACCGGGGTGCGGCCCCGACTACATTTAACCCTTAAAGTGTTAATGATGTTGGCTGGCCAGGCGCAGCCGAAGCTAACCAGCATGGCGCTTTCCAAAACATCAGGCAGAGATTCAAAACTCATGATAGGCTCTCAAAGCCGCTTATCCGATAACCTCGGCAGAAGTCCGCCGCCGGCAGGCGCAGACGGCCCTCAGGTTGAATCTCTTCTATAGTAAGTATCCCTGATCCCGTGCCAATAGTCAGCCGGCCTTCATCGTCTAAACCCATAACCTGGCCTGGCTGGCCTTGACCATCGCGGGCTCTAGCTCCGTAGAACTTATAGAGTTTTTCGTCAGATTTGGCCTGGGCGCCTGGCCAGGGGTCAACGCCATTGACCAGTGAGGCTAACTCCTGGGCCGGGCGGGTAAAATCTAGTCTTCCATCTTTTTTCGTCATAAGTCTATTAAAATTAGCCGCCTCTTCATTTTGGGGTTTAGCGACCAAAGAGTCGCTCTTAAGCTTATGGATCGTTTCCATGAGAAGGGCCGCGCCGTCTTCGGCTAAAATCGCTTCTAAGGCCCCGGCGCTCATGCCCTCAGGCACGGAGCGGGATTTTTGGGCCAAAACCGGGCCGGCGTCGATCTTAAGTTCCGTAAAGCAGATAGAGACCCCGCATTCTTGGTCGCCGCTAATGATAGTCCAGTTGACCGGGGCCGGACCACGGTGCTTGGGTAATAGCGATGGGTGGATATTCATGGGCGGGGTAAAGCCCAAATCTAAGAGCCTTGAGCCTAAAAAGCCTCCAAAAGCGGCTATGGTCAGAAGATCTGGCCTAAATCTCTCGATGGTTTCAATTATCTCAAAGGAGTTGACGGCATCGGTCTCCAGGACCGGTAGACCCGCCTCGCGGGCGGCTACTGAGACCGTGGTCGAGGTCAGGGCTTGGCCGCGCCCTGAGGGGGCGGGGGGCGAGGTAACCACTAAGACGAGCTGATCGGGCCCGCTGGTTAGCGCTTGGAGGGTTGGCAGGGCAAAGTTACTGCTGCCAAAAAATATTATTCTCAATGGTTCTGATTCGATCTGAGGGGGCATTTGGCACCATCATTTACGTGCTTTTCTGAGTTTCTTTTCATAAAGTTCTTGTTTCAGAGAACTTAGGTGGTCCAAAAATAAGACGCCGTTAAGATGGTCTATTTCATGCTGAAGAATGACCGCCTGGCGGCCTTCGCCTATCAAGGAAAAAGGTTGACCTGAGATATCCTTGGCTTGGACCTCGACCAAGGCGGCTCGGTCGACATTGGCCGTAAGATCGAGAACCGATAAACAGCCTTCATCAAAGACTTGCGCGCCCTCTGAGGCGACTATCTCTGGATTGATTAGTGCCAGGACGTTCTGACCATACTCTTGGCCCTCTTGAGCCCAATCGACTACGATAATCCTTAAAGGTCGGTCGACTTGGGGCGCGGCTAAGCCGGCGCCGGGGGCGTCTAGCATGGTCTCCTTCATGTCCATAACTAATTCGGCCAGGTTTTCGTCAAAAGTCGTAACTGCTTTAGAGACTATTCTTAGCCTAGGATCAGGATACTTCAAAATTGGTAAAATTGTCATTTGACCTCGGCTAAAAAAGCAGTCCCGGCCCGTGGGAGTCTGTAAACCCTCAATTGATTGGTGAGCAAAAGAAGGTTCCTAATTATATATCAATTTACGCCTCAAGGTAAACCCCGAGTATAAGGGAATTTACCAAAAAAGCTAAGATTTTTTTTGGGTTAGTTATTTTGGAGGCATTTTGGCTTGGATATTGCTTTGCTCCTATCTCATAGCCCTCTCATAGCCCCATTATAGTCAAGTCTGGTAGGGGTGATTAAACTTGATTGGTGGTTTTTGGGCCAGGCTTGGGCCTAGCTTGGGCTTAACTTTGGCCTAACCTGGGCCAAGCCAAAGCCTAACTTTGGCCAGGCTTTGGCCTTACTTTGGCCTTACTTTGGCCTAACTTGTACCTTACTTGTATCTAACCTGGGCCTCGATGTCTGGCCTTGCGTCGGGCTAGAAATATCGCTAAAATAGCGCGTATGGATGTTAAGAGTTTTCAAAATGAGATCGCCTCGGCTGCCCGTAGGACTTTCTATATGGTCAACGGTAACGAGCCCATGGCCGTCGCCGCCTGCGTGGAGGCGGCTAAAAAAGCTGTTTTGCCGTCTTTTTTTCAATTAAATTGGCGCCAATACTACGCTGAAGATCTAAACAAGGGCGGCTGGGCGCGCTTAGGCTCGGAATTAGCCACCAATCCTTTCGGCGGGCCGCCTAGGATCATCATGATCCGGATAGGTGAGAACGACAAATTCCCCGCCGAGGCCAACGAGGTCCTGACCAGGGTAAGACCCAAAATTAACCCAACTAATACGCTCTTGTTGGTGGTCGATTCTATCCCCGACGAACGCTTTAAGTTCTTTAAAGACGTCATTAAAGAGGGTCTTGAGGTCGACTGTCGCCCGCCGGTTAAGGAGGCTTTTAACAAATGGCTCATTGATCAATTTGCCGCTCGTGGAGTCAAATTGACCAAAGACGGGGCCAAGACCATGATCGACCGCTTGGGCGATAACCCATCTATCCTCATAGGGGAGGCGGAAAAGCTTTCGCTCTTCCCGGGCTCGAAGGTCGTCTTGGGGGCCAAAGAGGTCCAACAGTGGGTGAGCTTAGGCCCGACGGCGGAAATCTACGAGCTCGGCCTGCCCTTGGGCTCTGGTCAATTGGAAAGAGCACTCCCCATCCTCATGGACCTTTTAAGTCAAAATGACCCGATACCTCTTTTGTGGGCTATTGGTACTCATTTTATGCGTCTTTTGCGTTTAAAGTCTTTTATCTTGGCCAATGATGGTCAGGTTTCTGAGCAAAGGCTGGCCGCCGCCGCTGGCGTCTCCCCGGGGATGCTCTACCGGATGCGGCCCCAATTGGACAGCTGGAGCTTCGGGCGGCTCAAAGAGGCCTTAAAGGCCCTGGAAAATGCCAACCGAGCCTTGGTCACTAGTCGCTCTTCGCCGGCCATAATTTTACAAGAGCTGGTCGTTCACTTGGGCTGCCTAGGCGATAGCCGCTGAGAGCCTAATTTTTGTTTTGATAAAGATTACCAAAAATTATAAATAAGGAAAAATTGATGAAACGTGCCGTTATCGGCGGCTTGGCCGCCCTTTTTTTGGTCGCTATCTTTGGTTGCACAAGTCAAATCGCTGGCCCTGTGGGCCCAGCGGCTGGTAGCCAGGCCGAATTTAAAGCCACAGATTCGAAGGCTGTTGATCAAAGCGCAATTGAGCAAAGCGCGCTCGAGCAAGGTGAAGACAAGCCCTATCTGCGGGTGGCGGCCATGGGCGACATCATGATGGGGACAGAAAATTTACTGCCCCCTGACGGGGCGGCCGGTTTTTTTAAAGACGTGATTCCGAAAATCAAAGGCTACGACGTCATCTTCGGTAACCTCGAGGGCCCTCTGACCGACCGGGGCGCCCCAACCAAGGACACCTCAACTGGCCGCTCTTACTGCTTTAGGACGCCGCCCTCTTACGGTCAAAGGCTAAAAGACGCGGGTTTTAACATCGTTTCCCTGGCCAACAACCACTCCTTTGACTATGGGCCAGCCGGGCGAGCTCAGACCGAAGAAGTCTTAGCCTCTTTGGACATCGCCCATACCGGGGCCGTGGGCCAGATAACGAGTTTTAAAACTCCTAGCGGTATCGAGGTGGCCTTCATTGGACTTTCTCCCAACCGGGGCAGTCAAAGTATCAATGACATCGAAGGCGCGGCGGCCTTAGTTAAGGAGGCTATAAAGCAAAAGCCCGATCGCTTGGTTTTTGTCTCTTTCCACGGCGGGGCCGAAGGGGCCGCTAAGATGGTAGTGCCCCACGGGCCAGAGCTATTTATGGGCGAAAATAGAGGCGATTTGATTCGCTTATCCCACGCTCTTATTGACGCAGGCGCGGCAGCGGTTATCGGCCATGGGCCACACGTCCCTCGGGCGGTTGAGGTTTACCGCGGCCACCTGATAGCTTATTCTTTAGGTAACTTTGCGACCGCTTCCGGCATCAACGTCAGCGGCCCATCAGGATTGGCGCCCTTACTTTTGTTCGATCTTAACCGCGAGGGGCAATTAATCAATTACGAGATCGAAAGTTTCCGCCAGGCCTTCAATCGCGGCCCGCAATTAGACCCCACGGGCGAGGCCAAAAGAGTCATTAAAAAGCTCTCTGACCAATTGGCCGGGGAGTTATAGATAGGGCTAGCTTTTTTTAGTATTTTCCAAAATGTCCGGCGCTTTAAAAAAATGCCAACAAAAGCCAGAGTAAGGCTGCAAGTATGGAAAAAATAATTATCACTATGGATGTTGGCAACAGCAACATGAAATTTGGCCTGTGGTTTGACGACCACATGAAACATACTTGGCGGGTCAACACCCATCACCACTCCTCTGGTGACGAGTTGGGCCTCCTTTTGGAGGGCTTTTTGCGGCTCCATGGCCTAAATTTTCGGGATGTTAGCGATCTGGTGGTGGCTAACGTTGTTCTGCCCATGAGGCCGCCCATTGAGAGGCTCGGCAATCGCTACTTAGGTAAGCCGCCCATAATCGTTGAGGCTTTCAGCCAGAAGATAATGCCGGTTAAGTACGATAACCCCAAAGAGGTCGGAGCCGATCGGGTGGTCGGGGCTATCGCCGCTTATGAGCGCTATAAAGATAGCTTAGTTGTGGTCGATTTTGGCACAGCTACGACCTTTGACTGCATCTCTAAAGCCGGCGAATACATAGGAGGGGCCATCGCGCCAGGATTTAGGTTGTCAGCTGAAGCCCTCTTCGATCGCGCCCGAAGGTTACCTAGGATGGAACAGTTTGCTAGGCCTAAGGCGGCTATGGCCACAAATACCTTAGATAGCCTAAATTCTGGGCTGGTATTGGGCTACGCCGGCTTAGTTGAGGGCATGATCACTAGGATCAGGCGAGAATTAGGCCCTTTACGGGTAGTAGCTACCGGCGGCTTAGCCTCCCTCATCGCCGAAGAAGCCACGGTTATTGAAAAGATCCTCCCGCATTTGACCATGGAGGGCCTAAAAATCATCTACGATCGCGAGCCCATATGAGTCAGCCCATTTTCTTGCCGCCGCCTAAGACCTTAGGCCTGTTTTGGCCGTCCAGTCAGGGCCATCTAGACAAAGCCAATATAGGTAAGTCTTTTTTTGCCGAGGCTGGCTACCAGATAGTTAAATCCAAGGCCTGGCAGAGAATTTGCCGTGGTTATCTAGCCGCCAATGATCACTATCGACTTTTAAGCTTAACGTCCCTAACCGACGCCAAAAAATTTGAGGTAGACGGTTTTTTGGCCCAGCGCGGAGGCTATGGCTGCACCCGGCTTTTGGGGGACATTGGTGATTGGTCGGCCTATCCACCCCAAAAACCACTTATCGGTTTTTCTGACGTAACGGCCCTGCATATGGCCCGTTACGCTATGACCGGCGTGGGCGGCTGGCACGCCCCGATGCTGGAGAGCATAGCTGACGCCTCGCCTTTGTCTAGGGATACTTTTTTTAAGGCCCTGGCCGGCCAGGGCCCGGCTGAGTGGAATTTTACCGAGTCGCAAGTTATTAAGAAGGGCCTAGCCAAGGGGCCGGTCTTAGGCGGAAACTTAAGTGTACTCTGGGCTCTTTCGGGCTCGCCTTATTGGCCGAATTTTGATGGGGCCATACTCTTAATTGAGGATATCAATGAGCCGGCTTACCGTCTTGACCGCCTGATGACCTCACTTTTAACCTCCGGCCTCTTAGAGCGGCTAAATGGGTTGGTCTTCGGTAGTTTTATAAATTGCGGATCCCCCATTTTAGTGACGACCATCTTAACTGAAGCCGCCTCGCATCTTAGGCCGGGCTGCCCGGCAGTTAAGGGGGCGCCATTTGGCCATCAACCGATCCAACAGCCCTGGTGGATAGGCGAGGAGGCCGAGTTGGAAGCTCAGGCCGAGGGGGGATGCTTGAGGTTTTTGGAGCGCTGAGCTTGAAATCTCAAATTCCTGGGGGAAGTTGACATCCCTCTTCAATATGTGAATAAAAGAATATTTTAGAACTATTTAGTATGCCTGAGCCTACAATATGATTTAAGTTTTAAAAATCTATTTTATCT
>JAITJB010000082.1 GCA_031279155.1 Deltaproteobacteria bacterium
GCTGGATCGATTGCTCCGTTTTCATCTTCGGCTTTAATTACCGTAAGCGGGCCTTCGGTTTCAAAAGAGATAGACGCCTCTGGCGAAACTTGGGCTAGTTTATCGGTAAAGATCTTAACAATAGCTAAAAAACTATCCCCTGGGGCCAAGGCCAGTGGTAAGGTAGCTTCCACCGTCAGATCGCGACTAACCAAAATGCTCTTAGAATTTAGCCCAAATTTATCTAAGCTACCGGCTACGACCGTAAGCCTGGCCCTACCGCTATACTCTGGAAGATCTAAAGTTGCTTCGGCTAACCCGTCGCTCCCAGCCCAAACGGTGGCTACCATCAAAGATAAGGGCTCGGTTTCACGTTGGTATGGTGAAAACAAGGTGCTACGGGCTTCGTCGCCGCCGCCCGGGGTGAGGAGCGGAAAAACTTGCTCCTCGGGCGGTAAAAACATGTGGAAAATACGGAAAATGCGGCTTATAGCAGTGCGGGTCCGGGTAAAAAAGCTAAGCGGGCTTCCGATTTCGTAATCGGTAAGCGAAAGTATGGCCTCATCAACTAAGGTGATGGTCACCTCGCCGGCCCTGGGGCGACCGCTTGAGTCCGTTAGCTTTACTTTAACCAAAGCCGGAGCTGATGGGGTAAACCTCTCGGGAGCGTTTATTTCTACGTTGAGATTTTTTAAATTTGGGTCGATATCTATCCTAGCCTGACCCAATACCATCCTCTCGACTTTTGAAGAATCAAGGGGCCTTATGGCTACGGCGGTTAAATGGACGTTTTGGACGACTTCGGGCGGGACAGTTAGATCGATATCGGCTGTGCCGTTAGTTAAGCGAGTTAACCCCGAGTATAAGGTCTTATCGGTTTCTAAAGTCACCCAAACCGGCCCATCGAAGGGGGCGCTTAGGCGAGCTTCAAGCTTATCGCCGGGAGCGTAGAGGGCGCGGTCGAGCTCAACTGTAAGTTTAGCTTCGGTTTCTATCTTACTTGGAGCCGGATCGATTGATAAGCCTTGGACGGTTAGGCGGCTTCTGAAATTTACGCTTAAAGGCCCTATGAGGTTTATCTCATAGAGGCCGCTTTCGGTCGGAACGAAATCAAGTTCACCTAAGCCATTTTTAAGCTCGATCTCGCCTCGAAAAACTTCGGTTAATTCTTCAACGCTTTTGAGTCTCCCGCCGCCATAATTATACTCTCGATATTCAAAGCTTGTTACCTTGGAGATAACGGCTTCTACCGATAAATTTCCAGCATTTTCAAATTCCTCTGGCCGGCTAACGGGCCTCAGCGCCGCTAAGCTTAAAGTAACATTGGCGCCAATTCGGTTTTCCTTAGGCGTTTTAAGCCCCAACAAAAGCCCTCTAGGGTACCAGGTAAAACTACTATTGGCGCCATTAAAGCGGCCGCCATCTTCCATAACTTTAAAGGCCAGATTGACCGTTAAAGCTTGGGGCAAAAGATTTTGAGTAAGAGGCAGATTAAAATCTAGTTTCCCGGCGGAATCCAAGGTTCCGGTGGAATCGGTGATTACCCATCTTTTTGGGGCGCCCGGATCAAGAAGACCTAAAAAATCGTATTCATCATAGCCTTGGGGGCTAACATTAAAAATATTAGCTGCGGCCGTAAGCTCCCACGGTAATCCCGCGCCCGGCGCCCCGAAGAGATAATCAGCCTGGCCAATTAGCTTAACATTCTCCTCCGGCCCAATGGCGACATTGGGTTCATGAGATAAACTTAGCTTAAGCCTTGGCGGCACAAAATCATCGACCGTAAAATTAAAGGCTCCGATGGCGTTATCTGATTCCGGCACTCTTAGTTCAACTTGCCATTTGCCCGGACGCGCCGAAAAGGGAATACTGGCCTCAAAATCAAGACCGCCATTTAGGTTTACCGAAGCTGTGCCCTGAGCTACCGTGCGACTATCAGAACCAATTAAGTTCCACAACAGGGGAAAGCCTTCCTTTGGCGGCATCATCATCCGATCGCGGATCATGGCCTTAACGGCGATCTTTTCCCCGGGCTTATAAATATCGCGAGGCATGAAGACAAAGGCCTCGTAAGAGCCATCTAGGTATTGAGCCTCGCCATCGCGTCCGGGGGCAAGGTAAGCTGATCCGCCGCCAAACCATTTAGTATCATTATAATAAGCATGAGCGTTAATATCTTCAATTAAAACTAGGTAACTTGTGTCCTCACCTTTGGTGGCCGTTAAAAATGAAAAATCCTCCAGGCTAGAAATCGTAGCCAGGCCGTCTTCATTGGTTACGAGCTCAGCTTTAACCTGGTTAGCCAGATCGAAAAACTTAAGGCTAACCCCGGCTATCGGTTGGGACTCAGAAAGAGAGGTCACCCAAACGGTAGTCTCATCACCGGTAACCTTAGCCATCAAGCCGAGATCTGAGACGATGGCCACAAAATAGTACTGGTAATCTGGCCAGTGGTTAAATATCTGCCTATTGCGAAAGCTCTCAAGCTCTCTATCCAAAGGCGCTATTGTTATGTTCTTGGAATTAATGTAGGCCGGGATGGCCTCTATCAAGTAAGCCCCAGGGCGAGAGTCGCCTAAGACTTCTCTTAGGTCTAAAAGCCGCTCCATGGGGAACCCGTCAGAGCCGTTAACTTTAACCTGGCCTTCGAAGATGGGTTTAGAAAATTGCATGGAAAGCCCAACATTTACGAGGGATTTTTCGCCAAGTTGAGCATTGATTAAACCTGGAAGATTATCGTCATAAACCTTCCAGGCCCGTAAAGCCACTAAATCAGCGTCGCTTATAGCCATGCGGGCCAGCATTGGCGCTTGCGGCGTTAGATATTTGCCCTCGCCGAAAAATATTAGATTGGGCTTTCGATATTCACCTAAGCGCCCCTTTAGCGTCAAATCCTTATTTAGGCTCCCTTTGTGAACCCTAAAGCCCTTTTTAATGGTCACCTCAAGATCCCGGGTGCGATCGAAGGGCGCAAAGACGTAAAGATAGCCGTGGTCGCTTTGGACGGAAAAATCCACCTCTGGCTCGATACTTATGTATTTTTCCAAAGGCTGAGGTAAAACTTGTTCGCCAAACCTTATCTTCATGTAAGGCTTAAAGGGGTAAAACTCCTGTAGCTCAACATTATAATAGTTGAGCGTTATAGTGTTTACGATCATCAATTCCATTGGGTCGCTTTTGGTAATTACCCCTTGACCGTCAGATGAGGTCAGAGAATCAAAGGTTAAGGTGAGCCTTTGACCATTTTTGAGATCGCCTACAAATCTGGCGCTTAAGCCGGAAGGCGCTTGACTGCCAGGCGCGCCCGTTTCCATTAGGCTCATAGACTTAAA
Source organism: Deltaproteobacteria bacterium (assembly GCA_031279155.1). Classification (GTDB taxonomy): domain Bacteria; phylum Desulfobacterota; class Desulfarculia; order Adiutricales; family Adiutricaceae; genus JAISWF01. The sequence goes on from JAITJB010000082.1 coordinate 3,312, forward strand.
ATCTTCCGATTTCTGGCCCTCGCCTCCGGAAATAAGTCGCCATCTGGCCTGTTTGGCTATGGTCTTTTTGTCAGCGGCTTTGTTAAAGAAAACCGCTATGATTGGCCGTCCTTGAGAGTCAAAATTATCTTGGGTTATTTTTAAAACTCTAAAGCGATCAAAATTGACTTTCTGAGCCTGACCAGCTTTGTTAATCTGGCCAGCTTGGCTAGCTTGGCCGCCTTTCCCGCTTTTGACATCGGTATTTAGGGAAAAATATTCTATTTTTTCGCCATTTAAAGAGCTAAGGCCCTCAACGCTTTTGATCTCAAACCATCTATCGACCACCTCTCGGCCGTAGTCAGCCTCGCTTAAGCCAATGGTAACTAGCTCGAATATCTGCGGACTTAGCCACTGGCCGGAGAAGCCCAGATCGGGCTTAATGGAAATTGGAAAGTCTTGGGGCTCGATTTTCTTATTTAAGCTTTCTGGCTCGACCATCGAGCGGTTAAATAAGGCCACTATTTTTAAATTGTTACCCGACCTAAGGCTAGCGTAGATTCCAGAAGCCACGGTAAGCTTTATGTTCGAAAACGTAAACTTAGTTTTACTATCGCTTGTTGTCTCAATATCAAGCCACTTTGGGCTTGTCAGTAAGTTAATAGGGACAGCCTGAATACAAGGGGCAGCGCTCGTTTGCTCCTTTAAAAAAACTACATTCGGCTCAATACCTTCCCGCCAACGCAAAACTACTTGATTGCCTTGCTCTAACCAATTTTGGAAAAAAACCGGGCTTAGAGGGATGACCAAGGTAAAAAATGTACCCTCGTCACTACGGCTATGATGGATCCAGCTCTTCTCAGGCGCCTTGACTATGTCAAATAACCCCTCTGACGGCTCAAGTAAAGTATGATCCTCGATGTTAAGATCTAAGGTTAAGTCTTTTTTCGAGGACTTAAAGACCAATTCCACGTAATCAACATTATTGACCTTTTCGACCTCAAATTTTACTGGCCCGCGCCAACTTGGCGTTTTTACTTCCTTACTGCGGCTTGGAGCCCCAAAGGCGGCTTTGGCGGCTAGGCCAAAGGTAAGAATTAAAACTGCGGCCATTATGGCCACCAAAAAGCTCTTGGGGTTTATTTTGGCCAAGGTCTTGGGCGTAGGGTTATGGCCTAAGGGCTTGGTCGCAGGGTTAAAGCCTTGGGGAGAATTATTTTTCATTATCTAACCTATTTTGCCTTGCCAATAAGGGAGGTGGGGAAAGTAAAAAAAAGCTAAGAAAGAAAGCAAAAATGCCTAAACTAAAAAAATTACCTTAAAATTTACCGCTTAACTGTCAGCACCCCGGCTGACTCGCTCTTCGGGGCTAAGACTTTAAATTCGCTTTTACTCGTAAGCCCGCGAGCGTCTAGCAAGCTGACCCGGTGGCTACCAATCGTTAAAGCTATGACCGGCGTGGTCCCAACCGAACTTTTGGTCAAAAAGGCATCGTCTACGTACCAATAAACGTCGCCGACCGTGCCCTCACTTTTAAGCGGCAGCCGTTCGGCCCCATAACCTAACCTTATGATAGCCCCATCCGGCGGCGAGACGATGACCGGCTTGGGGAGGGCGGTCTTGGCTTGTGGCGTTCTAGTCATATAATCAAAGAGCTCAGGCGGCCATAAGGTTACTATCTGGCCGCCTCGGCGGACGTGGAGCGTACACGGGCTAGTTGTGGCTTTGGCCGAAAGACGCCAGGCCCACTTAAAGCTCGGACAATTGGGCGATACTGGCTCCCCTGAGATAGGGCAGGCCTTATACCTCTCGAGCCCCTCCGGCGGCCCGGGCCAGTCCGGGGCCGGCCCCAAGGCGCGCATCAGGGAAACGGCGGTGGGCGCAAGTAACTTTAGGCCCGTGAGCCCCTCATGAGATCGCCCGGAAGAATCCCCGGCCCAAAGGGCCAAAGTGTAGCTTGGCGTATAAGCCACAAACCAGGCGTCTCTTAAGCCGTGGGAGGTCCCGGTCTTAAAGGCAATACTATCTCCCCTTAAACCTACGGGCAGGCGACTATCGTCTCTAAGGCTTTCGTTAATAAGCCACACTGGCGCGCTATCCCATAGTCTTTGCTGCTTACTATTATCGTTTGCTGGATCGCTAGTGGCCGGGAGAAAAAAGAGAGGCTTAACGTAGTTTCCGCCGGTAGCCAAGGCGCCGTAAGCTCCGACAAGTTCTAAGAGGGTCGTCTCAGCTCCGCCTAAAACCAGAGAATCGCCGTACTCTTTATCCAAACTTAGCCCAAAGCCGGCGGCTGATAAGGCCAATAAGCTGCGCTTTTGGCCGATAATCCTTAAGACCCT